>CAYUXO010000010.1:0-45776 GCA_964448865.1 uncultured Anaerolineales bacterium | reverse complement strand
TTGTTTTATAAGTTATCAACCCACAATATTGTTATCTCAAGCATAATTTCAATAATCAAATTCTCAATAGCCATTCAAAACAGTTAGGTATGCTTGATGACAAGGAAACTATTTCCAGTTTCCACTATAATATCCATATCCGCTGGTTGATATTCGTGCAATTATGAAAAATATAACGCTTAACTCCACCTTATCAGGATCTTCGATCAGACAGTTGTTTTACCATGCTCCGTCTGATACATATCCTATCAATCGTATCTTGGAAGAAACTCCTGCTGTTTCCCCCTGGGTTATATTTGTCCTTTCAATAACAGCCGGCATCATTATCCTATTTGTGATTTATACAGTCCTGCTTCGTAATCGGATAGAAACTCGATCGAGGGCACTTGAGGAAAGTGAAAAAAGATTCCGGCGATACTTCATGACCTCTAAAGACCCTGTTTTTATCACCAGCAAAGAAGGTGAATGGCTGGATGTGAATTTGGCAACTGTTCGTTTATTCGGATTTGAAAACAAAGAAGATCTTCTTGCCTCTCCTGTCCAACAAGCGTACAAAAAACCAGAAGACCGGTCTAATCTGCTTCGTGAGGTTGACCAGAGAGGTTTTGTTAAGGATTTTCAGGTAGATCTGGTAGATCGCCATGGAAAGGTCCTTCACACAATTCTAACCACAACTGTCATTAAGAATAATAAAGGTGCTGTCATCGGCTACCAGGGTACGATCCGGGATCAATCTGAATGGCTTTCAACCCAGAAAAAGATCCAGGAAAGCCAGGAAAGTTTAGACCTGGCATTAACCGGAACCGGAGCTGGATATTGGGATTGGAATATCAAGACCAATACCATCAATATCAACGACCGCTGGGCCGATATGATCGGGTACGAGAAATCTGAATTGACACCATTAACCGTAGATACCTGGGAGAAATTGACTCATCCAGAGGATCTGGAACAATTTAATCGACTGATCCTGAAACATTTTGCTGGTGACCTTTACCACTACCAATCAGAAATTCGCATGAAGCATAAAAATGGGAATTGGATCTGGATCCTTAATCAGGGCAGAGTTGTAGAACGGGAGCCAGATCGTTCACCACTCCGAATGGTGGGCACAACCCAGGACATCACAGAGAGAGTACAGGCCCGGGAAGAAATCCAGAAATTTGCTGAGCAATTAGAGGCTCTGCATGTGATAACAAAATCCCTCTCATCAACACTTTCATTAAAGGAGCTTCTTCAGCTAATTCTGGTTAAGCTTGAGGAAACCCTGGCGTTCGACAGCGCGTCTATATTTCTATACGAAAATGAAGAGCTCAGGATTGAAACAGTCCATAATCATCCCAATCCGGAATTGGTCCTTGGAAAAACATTTTCCACATCCAACCTATTATTCCAGGAAATCCAGCGACACAGGAATCCCATCATAATCGATAACGCGATGAAGGATGCAAGATTTCAGGGTTGGGGAAGAATGCACCACGTAAAAGGTTGGATGGGTATTCCATTGGTGATCCAGGATACATTGCTTGGTTATATAACCCTCGATAGCAAAAAATCTTCTGCTTTTGGATCCTACGAAGCGAAAACAGCCAACCTTTTTGCCTCTCAGGCTGCTCAGGCAATTCACAACGCGCGGCTTTATGAACGTGTAACCCAATATGCCGAAACTCTGGAAACAAGTATTGAGGAAAGAACCCAGGAACTCTCTAAAATGGTGGATCACATGGCTGGCAGGGAGCTTAGAATGGCAGAGCTGAAAGATGTGATCGACCGGCTTCGAGACCAACTTATTAATAACGACCTTGATCCAGAAGCACAGGACCCATTAAAAGAACGGACTTCAAATATATGAGATCAAACGGAGAATCTCAAAATTCAAGGGGAGTTGATTTCAGTATAATTGAGAAACTTTTTATCAGGCCTCAATTAACTGATCCAAACCAGCAGCAGATCGCCAGGATAATTCATATTTTATCAACCATTATCCTGTTGGCTGGATTTGCTGTAATCCTCATCTCGCCTTATTTATTTAACAATCTTCTTATTGGATATCTGATCACTGGCCCAATCATCATAGTGATGTTTATCGTTCAGGTGTTGAACCGGAAAGGAAAACTAGGGGCAGCTGCTAACTTATTCGTTTATTCTATCTGGGCAGCTGATACATTAATCATATTTTTTAGCCGGGGTTTTCACAGTGAATATTTACTATCTTATATCACCATAACCGTTATGGGCGGCCTCATCCTTGGTGGGGCTTCAGCGTTCCGTTTTGCAGGTTTGAGTTTGATCTCCCTTTTAATTTTTTATTATTTAGATTCTCTGGGGCTCATGACTGAACCTTTGATCATTTTTAATCATCTTTCGTTGTTTGTTATTATTGCGATTAATATTTTCCTGGCAGCGTTTGTCTTGATCTTGGTGATTAGAAAGTACGAAGATACTTTTGAGCAATTAATTGACAATGAACAATCCCTGTTCAGAACAAATCTGGATCTTAAATGGGAAAATGAGGCCAGGGAGCAAGCAGAGACATATCTCAGGCAGAGCGAAGAACGATTCAAGGTTGCCCTGATGGATTCTCCTTATCCTACTATGCTCCACGCCGAAGATGGTGAAATCCTCCTAATTAACACAGCCTGGATAGAAAAATGCGGATATTCCCGGGATGAATTTTCAACCCTTGAAGAATTTCACGATCAAATTTTTCGTGAAGGAACGTTTGATGTATCTGTAGAACTAAGAAAATTGATTACAAAAGAACGAACACGCACTGAGGGTTACTTTCCAATCTTCACCAAGGATGGGAAAAGCCAGAGATGGTATTTCCGCTGGGCTTCACTGCCGGAATTGCCAGATGGCAGGTGCATCATTCTGACAATAGCCTTTGATATGACAACCCTGGCAGACACTGAGTCAGCCCTGAGAAGAAGCGAGGAAAATCTCTCAAAACTGTCACTGGTCACTAACGATGGGATCTGGGATTGGGACTTAAAAACAGATCGGGTAGTTTATGATCCCCGGTATTTTACGATGGCCGGTTATGAGGTTGATGAGTTCCCCCACGAGTTGGAGGAATTCAGAAAAAGGGTTCACCCGGATGACGTTAATAAGGTATTCAACCAGGCAAACGGGCATCTTGCAGGTGATATTGAGCGTTATGCCGTTGAATTCAGATTCCTTACCAAAGATGGTTCCTGGTTATGGATCTTTGGCCGCGGGAAGATTGTTGAGCAGGATGAAAATGGTAATCCACTCAGGTTCGTAGGTACTCATACAGACATCAGTGATCGGAAAATTGCTGAAGAAGAATTAAATCTATACCAACAGAAGTTAGAGAATATTGTCGATGACCGCACTCAAAAACTGGAAAACCGAATTGCGGAAGTAGAAAAATTAAACGCCGCCTTATCCAACATCCTGGATGATTACCAGATTTCAAATGAAAAATTATCCTGGGTCAGCTCGAACCTGTCCGACGCAAACCGGGAGTTGGAATCATTTACTTACATGGTATCCAACGATTTGCGTGATCCCATTCACACCATAATAGAGCTCTCTGAGAACCTGACTAAAAGTGGCAACAAATCGGGTGAAAACATTTCGACTATTAAAGACAATGCGGTTCAGATAGAAAATTTGGTAATTGATCTCTTGAAATTATCCCAATTAAACCAGGTTGAGTTCCAGATAGAAATTATTGATCCACTCATTTTGGTGAAGGAAATCCTGGAACTGTTTGATGACGAAATAAAAGAACGAAAGATAGAAATAGATATCAAAGATCTGCCTCCCTGCAAAGGTGATATTGATTCCCTTAAAACGGTCTTTCATCATTTGATCAACAATGCTATTAAATTTACCGCCAAGAAGAAAAAACCAGAAATCATTATTGGTTACCAACCTGATCAATCAAGCGATAAAGTCATCTATTTCGTAAAAGATAACGGCGTTGGATTTAGCATGGGTGATCAGGAAAAAGTGTTTGAAATCTTCCAAAGGATTCACACCAAGGATATTTTTAGAGGTGCAGGTATAGGTTTGGCTTTAGCAAAAAAGATTGTTAACAAACACGGTGGTGAAATATGGGTTGAAGCTAAAAAGAATCGCGGGGCAACGTTTTATTTTGATTTGGACCGCGCTGAATAAGACAAACAGTTATACTATCATGACAAGAATATTTCGATATAGTTATCCTGCTCAACTTAATAGCTTCATTAAGTAAAAGATTAGAGTTCTATTGAAGGATGTAAATAAGATTTATTAGAAGTAACTCAGGTGCTTTATGAACTTGCAGTTTTCTTGGATTATCATTCCCCCTGCCATAGCGGGTATCCTGGGTTTGGTATCATTCTGGTTGCTTTGGACCCGCCGATCTGCCAGCGGTGCAATACCACTGGCATTTCTGTCTATTTCAGTTTCAATCTGGTCGATCAGTTATGCATTTGAACTGATGTCCGTCAGCTATCAGGCCAGTTCTTTCTGGCTGAAATGTGAGTATATCGGGATCGTCTGGGTAACTGTATTCTGGCTCTGGTTCTGCCTGAAATATGCCCAGATCCATAAACCAAAAAAATCTGTCTTCTTCTCTCTCTTTTCAATAATTCCATTGATAACTCTGGGACTGGTTTTCACCAATAATGCCCATCACCTGATCTGGCAAAAAGTCTCCTTAACAACGATATATGGCATAGATATCTTGGTGATGGACTATGGCATTTGGTTCTGGTTTTTTGCCATTTACTCATATCTAATCTATCTGGTCAGTCTTTATTTCCTGATTCAAAGTTACTTCAAAACACCCAGAAATTTTCGCCATCAGCTACGTATTATCCTGCTAGCAGGAATTATCCCAATCATAGCTAACTTTCTTTATTTATCCGATAACAACCCCATTCCTCTGATTGATCTGACCCCTTTGAGTTTTGCTCTCAGTGGAATATTGATTATATACGTGGTCTACTATCACAAATTCCTTGATATCATCCCTATCGCCAGGGAAACTACTATTGAAAATATGCGCGATGGAATAGTTGTGGTGGATTTAAGTGACAGGATCGTAGACATAAATCCAGCAGCTGAGAAGATCATCCAGTCCTCATTTTCTGAGATAATTGGCCAACAAGCGTCCCAGGTTCTGGTTGACCTGGCCGATTGGATCTCTCTTTCCAAGGAACAGAAAACACCCATTAAAGTATTGAATATTGGAGATGGCCCTGATAAACAAATGTTTGTCTTGAATCTCTTCCCGCTATCAGATGCGCAAGGGGAAATGGTCGGACACACAATCGTTTTTCATAACAACACCGAATCTAATAAACTGAACAAAGATCTAAAAGACCAGGCTGATCGATTAGCAGTCTTATATGATATCGGAAAGGCCATTACCAGTACTCTTGATATCGATACTCTGCTGGAATTGATCTATAAGCAATTATCCCGGGTCATTCCAAGTGATGCTTATTTTGTAGCCCTATACCTTCCTAAAGAACATAAACTCGATATCAGGATTCTATTTGACCAGGAACAGCGATTTCCTCCCGAAATCGTTAATGCTGATGACGGTTTATCCAGCTGGATTGTCCAACATCGGGCACCTCTCTTGATTCATGATCTGCCCAAAGAACTGGATAAACTCCCGGTAAAACCTATTCTGGTAGGAAAGAAGCAGCTGTCCCGGTCCTGGTTAGGAGTTCCCATGCAGACCGAAAACGAACTGATCGGATTGCTGGCTGTTGCCAGTTACAAGCCTAATATGTTCAATAAAACCGATCAGCTGCTTTTGGAGCAAATCGCCCAGCAAGCAGTTCTCAGTATACTTAATGCCCGCAGCTATCAGGAAGTTGCCAGGCAGGCAAAATTGGATTCACTTACCGGTGTGAGCAATCACAAACATCTAATTGAAAGATTATATGAAGAGGCGGAATCAGCCCTGACCACCTTGACTCCTCTATCCATGATCATGCTGGATATCGATCATTTTAAACAGTACAATGACACTTATGGTCATATTGTCGGAGACGAAGTACTGCGATTAACTGTGCAGGCAGTAGAAAGCCATATCAAGAAAACTGATACCGTTGGCCGTTGGGGTGGAGAAGAATTTGGGATCATTTTGCCAAATGCGACCACAACGCAAGCTAATATGATCGCAAACAGGATACGGCGGACGTTATCAGAACTACCTCTCTTCAATGTTGAAGGAAAAACTATTCCAAAACCCACTATTAGCCAGGGTATTGCCAATATGCCGGAGCACACTACAGACCCAGACGAACTGGTTATCATCGCTGACAGGGCTCTATATCGCGCGAAAGACAAAGGCAGGGATCAGGTTGCAGTGGGGATTCCATCCAAAACCTGATCAACCCCAATTGCTGCTCTTCCAGATAACTTAACCGATCTGGTCCGGATATTCGGCCAGCTATGTTAAAATTTACCTATGGATATTCGCCTGGTATTTATGGGTACACCTGATTTTGCAGTTCCAACTCTGGTCGAACTTGCCAGAAATTATCAGATCTCAGGTGTGATCACCCAGCCTGATCGCCCAACCGGCCGCGGCAGAAAACTGATCCCAAACCCTGTAAAACAGACAGCGGAAAGCCTTCACTTGAACCTATATCAACCCCAGAATACAAACTCAGCCTCAGCATTGGCAAGAATCAGAGATTGGAATCCTGACCTGATCTGTGTCACAGCCTTTGGGCAGATACTCAGTCCTGAATTATTATCGATCCCTGAGCACGGATGCCTGAATGTCCACGCTTCTCTGCTGCCCAGGTGGAGAGGTGCATCACCCATTAATGCGGCCATTCAAGCAGGAGATCTCACAACCGGGGTTACAATAATGAAAATGACAGAAGGTTTGGATGACGGTCCAATCCTCAACCAGATTTCTATAGATATATCGGACGATGACACAGCTGGATCTTTATCAGAACGTTTAGCAAACCTGGGTGCTGAGCTGCTGGTGAAGACCATTCCCAAATACTTTCAGGGTGGTATCCAACTCCACCACCAGGATAGTAAACAGGCCACATATGCCGGAATGCTTAAAAAACAGGATGGAATGCTAGACTTTGAGCAATCAGCTGAAGGTCTAGCCAGAAAAGTCAGGGCATACTATCCCTGGCCGGGAACATTTACTTTCTGGAATGATCAACGTTTAATAATCCACCAAGCCCGGTCCGCTCCCGTAACCTCACCTGGTAGAAATGTGTTTATAACACATGAGGGACTTCCTGCAGTTGGCACAGTCAATGGAATTCTGATTTTTGAAATTCTTCAGCTGGCAGGCAAAAAGAAACTTGCAGGAAGTGATTTTTTACGCGGAATATCAGAATGGCCCTAAAGCAGCCACCTGGCTCATTAATCAAGTAGTTTATACAAACATTACAGGTCTTCCCAATGAAATCAGCTTCGGACTCCTTTTTTATACTTTTACGTCATGGCGAATCTACCGGCAACGCAGAAAATCGCCATCAAGGGCAGGCTGATTTTCCCCTGACTGAGCTAGGTCTAAAACAGACAGAACTTCTGGCAGAATTTTGGCATGGGCAAAACATACACTTTGATCAAGCGATATCAAGCCCCCTGACTCGGGCAAAACAAACCGCCGAGATCCTTACCGATCGCCTGGAACTCGAGCTTACTTTCGACCCGATATGGATGGAACGGGATAACGGGGAGCTAGCAGGTTTACTACATGAGCAAGCCAGGCAGATCCTCCCTCCCCCTGATTTTATTCCCCTCTATCAACCGATTGCAAGCACCGGCGAAAGCCAGTGGGAGCTCTACCTCAGAGCTGGAGCTGCCCTTAATCAACTCATGAAATACCCTCCGGGCAGGTATTTGATTATTTCACACGGTGGATTGTTGAATATGGTGATGCATGCCCTGATTGGGATTGTCCCTCAACCAAACTTTCAAGGTCCGAATTTCAGGTTTTCAAATACCGGTTATACATCTGTCCGTTATATTCCGAAAAACAACAATTGGATTATTCTAGGACATAACAATACCAGTCACATCCCAGTTCAGGGATCCTGATCTCAATCCAAATATGAAATATAGATTTTTGGTTTTCGGCGCTGGAGCAATTGGAACCTACATCGGTACTAGCCTGTTGCTTCAGGATCATCAAGTAGTATTCTTGGAACGCGAAAAAGACTTGATAGATCTTAGAGAACGGGGCTTAAAGATGGAAGTTGAAGGACAGATATATTCTCTCCCTGCCTCAGATCTGGTCCCAGATCTGAATAAACTCAAGCACACTTCATTCGACCTGGCCATCCTGGCTCTTAAGACTTATCATCTTAAGGATATCCTTCCTGATCTTCTCAGGGTACGTGATTCCCTGCCACCGATATTATGCCTGCAAAATGGCGTAGAAAGTGAAAATATCCTTAGAGAAGCACTTGGGAAAAACCTGGTGATTCCGGGGACTGTTACAACAGCGGTTGACCGCATCCAGAAGGGAAATATAATTGTCCAGAAGTCCCGGGGTGTGGGAATTGCCGGAGATCATCCACTTATTCCTGGTTTAATCCCCGAATTTCAGAAGGCAGGATTAGAACCAGTCCATTATACCCACCCTGAGGATATGAAATGGTCAAAGTTAATCCTCAATTTACTGGGAAATGCCAGCTCCGCAATCCTTAATATGACAGCTGCCGAAGTTTATGCAGATCCAGAGCTGTTTCGTATGGAGAGATCACAAATCTTGGAAACCCTGGGGATCATGAAATTGCTAGGTTATCAAACAGTAAATTTACCAGGAGTACCCGTAAGGTTATTGGCATTTGTATTCAAATACTTCCCCCAGATATTATCCCAGCCAATTCTATCCGGATTAATTGGGGGGGGACGCGGTGAAAAGATGCCTTCATTCCATATTGATCTGCACTGCGGAAAAGGAAAAAGTGAGGTTGAGCACATCAATGGAGCAGTACAAAGAGCAGGAAAGAAGTTGAACTTCCCTACACCAGTAAATGACCTGCTTTTTGATATTCTCACCTGTCTTACAGATGGAAGAGAATCCTTGAGTAAATATGATCATCAACCTGGGGTTTTGTTAGGTGAGTTATCTTCTCGTATTATTCCAGATAAACCAGAAACATAATTAGCGAATAATATCATAGACCAGCGGAAGCGGATCAACCGCCTTATCACTCCACTGGTGGGCAGCTAAAAGACATTCTTTGGCCCTTTCAAAATCATCCCGGGATGCAGAATGGAGAACGAATAGATCCTCTCCCTTTTTCACAAACTCACCCACTTCGCGCAATACTTCAATACCAACTGAATGATCGATTTGATCACCCTTTTTTGCTCGACCGGCCCCAAGATCAACAGCTGTTTCTCCAACAATCCTGGCATGAATTTGACTAATATAGCCGGTCTTTGGTGATGGCACAATCTCGATAACGGATGCAGTTGGAAAAAGAGTAGGATCTTTAACATAATTAAGATCTCCTCCCTGAGCTTTCACCAATTCAAGAAACTTATCCCAGGCTGACCCATCTTTAATTGCTGCGGCAGCTTTCTGACGCGCTTCAGAGACGTCCCGAGCAGCTTCTCCCAGGGTTAACATCTGCTCGGCGACATCGAGGCAGTGGGTGAGGAAACTATCCGGTCCTTGTCCCTGAAGGGTGAAGATGGCTTCCTTGACCTCAAGGATATTGCCAACTGCTACACCAAGAGGCTGATTCATATCCGAAATCAAGGCGACAGCTTTTCTGTCAGCCAGGCGGGCGATATCAACCATAAGCTGTGCCAAATCCATGGCTTCCTGCTGGGTTTCCATAAACGCACCCAGACCGATTTTTACATCCAGAACTATCGCCTGGGCGCCGGCTGCGATTTTTTTGCTCATGATCGAGGAAGCGATCAAAGGGATCGAATCCACCGTACCAGTTACATCCCGCAGGGCGTAAAACTTTCCATCAGCAGGGGCAAGAACAGCTGTCTGCCCCGCCAGGACCAACCCTATTTCCTTCAATTGCGCCAAAAATTCTTCTGTTGTAAGGTCAACCCGGAATCCGGGTATCGATTCCATTTTATCCAGAGTCCCACCGGTAAAACCTAACCCACGTCCTGACATTTTACCAACCGGAAGTCCACAGGCAGCTACCAGCGGTTCCACAACCAGGGTAGTTTTATCGCCAACTCCCCCGCTAGAATGTTTATCAACTGCCAATGGTACAGCTGATGATAGATCCAGGATTTCACCGGAATTAACCATAGCCATCGTTAAATCAGTTGTTTCCTGGGGAGTCATTCCATTGAGGAGCACAGCCATTGTCCAGGCGGCAGCCTGATAATCCGGAATGGATCCTTCCGTAAAGCCCTGGATGAAAAACTCAATTTCCTCCCTGCTTAGTTCCAGACCATCCCGTTTCTTTATAATGATATCAACTGCTTTCATAGCTGCTCCAAGATTTCCAGGATTGAAAATGGATGATTTTTGATTATACCGTAACTGCACTCAGTTGGATCTGACCTGACCAGAATCTTGGGAACTGTTGAGATCGTCTTAACCCGCTCGAGACTTATTAAACCGGAATATCCCCATCACACCAAAGATCACCAGCAGACCTCCGGCAATCGTCCAGGGAGTAATAGGTTCCCGAAGGATCAGCCACCCCAATAAGACCGCAATAATTGGATTTACATAAGCATAGGTCGTAACCAGGCTGGTAGGAAGGAGCTGGAGCGCCGAAACAAAAGATGTAAAAGCCAGCAGAGAACCAAAGACTACCAGATATCCCCAGGCCATCCAGGCTTCTGGTGTTGGAGCAGGCAGTTTTTCCCTTGCAATCAGGGCTATGAACACGTAAAATAAACCCCCAAACAACTGCTGATATCCAGAGCTGACCCCTCTGGATAAGTCTACTGGCCTCCGGGTCTGAAGCACCAGGCCGGATGACCAACTGAAACTTGCAATAAGCAAGAATAAAATTGAGAGAATATCCGCTCGAACCCCCGAGGTTAGGACGGGATAACTCAATACAATGATGCCGCCGAAGCCAATGATCAGGGCAAAAATGAATTTATAGGATGGCAGGCGTTTATCCAAAATGGATCCAATAATTGCTACCCAGATGGGAGTACTGGCAACAATCAAGGCAGCTAACCCGGAATCTACCCTCTGTTCAGCCAAAATGACCATTCCATTCCCACCGATCCACAGCAGTAAACCTAAGGCAGCCAGAACAAGCAGATCTTTCCGAGAAGGACGCACGTTTTTCCCTCTCAAAATACCCCAGATGATCAAGATAATTCCCGCCGCCAATACTCTGAGTCCACCAAACCAAAAAGGTTCAAAGCCCGATCCAGATCGGATCCCGATCCTGATAGCCAGGTATGTACTACCCCATACAAAATAAACTATGAACAGGTTAGCTAAACCTGCCGGAGTGATTTCTTTCTGGTCAGTCAATTAATTCTCCTCAATTATTCAAACTACTATTAATTCCCTCAAAGAATGTACAAGTTGTTTTCCTTAAAATAACTCAGAGCAGCAGCATGGCATCGCCAAAGGAATAAAACCTGTAGCTTTCATCCATTGCCAACTTATATAGATCCAGGATTTTTTCTCTTCCACAAAAGGCGCTCACCAACATTATCAAAGTGGATTCAGGTAAATGAAAATTGGTCAACAAACCGTCAACCACCTGAAAATCATGTCCGGGAAGAATGAAGAGCTCGGTATTACCTACGAACGATCCAATCTCACCTTCAACTTCAGGATGGCGGGCTGCAGTTTCCAGTGTTCTCACACATGTAGTGCCAACTGCTATTACCCTTCCTCCGGCTTTTCGGGTCTGATTGATAACATCCGCAGTGGATCTGGGTAAATGGCACCATTCTTTATGGATGTGGTGATCTGCTGGATCTTCTTCCTGAACAGGGGCAAAGGTATCCAGGCCAATATGCAATATTACCTCTGCGGTTTTTACACCTTTTTCCAGGATCTTAGTTAGCAAATCAGGAGTGAAATGCAGACCTGCGGTAGGCGCCGCTGCAGATCCCGGATCCCTGGCAAAAACTGTCTGATATCGATCCGGGTCATCCAGTTTTTCATGGATATAGGGAGGGAGCGGTACCTGGCCGATCTCATCCAAAAAAGTGCTGATTGGCTCAGTGAACCGCACTTGCCTCAATGGTCCGCCTAAGTCGTTTTCCACCAATACTGCTGGGCCATTTTCTAACTGGATTTTTATCCCCGGTATGATTCCTTTCCCCCCTACCAGAGCTTCCCATAAACCACTCTCGTTTTCCCTGAGAAGCAGCAGCTCAGCCTTACCACCTGTAGGAATTTTTTTTCCAAACAGGCGGGCCTGAATCACTCTGGTCCGATTTAGGATCAGCAGATCACCTCTGCGCAGCTTATCGACCAGGTTATAAAAATGCAAATGTTCTATTTGCTCTTTTTTCCGATCATAAACCATCAACTTGGATGAATCCCTGGGATCAAGCGGATGTTGAGCAATAAATTGTTTCGGCAAATGGTAATTAAAATCGGATGTCTTCACATAACACCAGTTACTTTCTGATCAGTGTGATCAATAAATTCAAAAGGATCGTCAATATTATGGAGATAAGAAGGCTCAATATCAGAGGGATTACACAGGTTATATTTCCTCTTGAGATCTGGATATCTCCCGGGATTTTTCCTATGGATATATCCAATCGGGATAATAAGTACAATCCGCCCGCGATAACCAATAAAATAAGCCCTAGAACTGCCAGCACACGGGCTAGTTGACTTAAATCCATTATTCGCCTATTTGATTAACCGGGGTTGTACAGAGTCAGCGGGAGGTTCCAAACCTAGATGATGATATGCCAGTTGGGTGGCTACTCGACCCTGGGCAGTTCTTTGCATAAATCCAAGTTGAAGCAAATACGGTTCAACCACATCCATAATAGTATCTGGATCTTCCCGGATAGATGCCGCTATTGTCTTTAATCCCACTGGACCACCTTGATATTTTACTACAATGGCTTCCAGAACTCTCCGATCCATCGAATCAAGGCCTTTGTGATCAATACTCAATAAATCCAAAGCTTGCTGGGAGATTTCCGGGGTGATAATCCCTTCTCCTCTCACCTGTGCAAAATCTCTCACCCTGCGCAATAATCTGAGGGCAACCCGGGGTGTTCCCCGAGACCTTGAGGCAATTTCGGTTAAACCGTTTTGTTCAGTTGGAACTTGTAACTTTTTAGAGGCCTGAACTATTATGGTTTTGATCGAGTCAGTTGTATAATAATCCAACCGGTAAACAGCTCCAAACCTGGCTCTCAGGGGTGCGGTTACCAATGCCAGGCGAGTTGTTGCTCCAACTATAGTAAATCTAGGTAATTTCAGGCGGACAGATCTGGCGGATGGTCCTTTACCGATAATGATATCCAGAGAATAATCTTCCATTGCTGGGTAAAGTATTTCTTCCACAGCCCTTCCCAAACGATGAATCTCGTCGATAAAGAGAATATCCCCTTCATTCAAATTCGTTAAAATCGCCGCCAGGTCTCCCGCGCGTTCAACTGCAGGGCCAGAAGTAATTTTAATATTGACACTCATCTCATTGGCCAGGATATATGCCAGGGTTGTCTTGCCCAAACCTGGTGGACCATAAAACAAAACATGATCCAGGGCTTCTTCTCGGTGCTGAGCAGCGGATATCAAAATCTCCAGATTTTCTCGAATCTGGTTCTGTCCGATCATACCTTTTAATGATTTAGGTCGAAGAGCATAATCCTGATGGTCTCCCTGCTTGGGATCTGAATCGACCATGCGATCTGATTGGTTCTCAGTCATGCCTAAGATTATACCGAAGTAACCCTCAATTGCGTAGGAAACTGCTCTATAACAAGCGAACAGGATATAATCAGCTTGATTACCTGCGCCGCAGGGTTTCTTTTAATAATGATGAATTTTCAACGGGAGGTCTATGTCCACAATCTTTATATCCAATCACCCGCTTGTTTCCCATAAACTTACCCGTCTTCGTGATAAAACAACCAAATCCAAAAAATTTCGTGAGCTCACCAGGGAAATCTCAGCGCTGCTGGCATATGAAGCCACAGCTGATCTGGAAACCGCACCCAGATCTGTAGAAACTCCTCTTTCCATCGCTGATGGCGTGAAGTTGAAGCAGACGATTGGACTTGTACCCATCTTGAGATCTGGCCTGGGTATGGTGGAAGGAATCTGGGGGTTGATGCCGAGCGCAGAAGTCTGGCACATCGGACTCTATCGTGATGAAAGCACTCTGCAACCTGTTCAATATTACAATAAACTTCCCCTGGAACCAACCGTATCAGTTTGCCTTGTATTGGATCCAATGCTGGCAACTGGCGGATCAGCAGTTGCCACTGTCGATATACTCAAAGATTGGGGAGTTCAAAAAATAAAATTCATTGGAATTCTGGCTGCACCAGAGGGTGTTGAAGCGATGCAAATTGCCCATCCAGATGTGCCGCTCCATTTAGCTGTCATTGACAAACACCTCAACGAACATGGATACATCGTCCCCGGACTGGGTGATGCCGGAGACCGTCAATTTGGAACGGGATGATCAATATGATTCAAATAAGGACTAAGTCCTTTAATAAAAAAATGGCTCTACATGAGGAGCCATTTTTTTTATTTGAGATAACTCAGGCTGCGGCTGCAGTGATTTGAATAAAATCATCCGCCTTGAGGCTGGCTCCCCCCACCAGCGCGCCGTCGATATCAGGCTGCTGGAAAAAATCTCTGGCATTTCCTGGTTTGACAGATCCACCATACAGAATTGGCATTTGTTCAGCAATATTGACTGAAGTTATTTGAGCTAATTCACCTCTAATATATTCTTTAATAACCTGATTGGCGCCCTCAGGAGTAGCTGCTTTACCAGTACCAATGGCCCAGATTGGTTCATATGCTATCATTATCTCCCCCATTTGATCCCCGTCGACATCCTTTAGACCATTCCTGATCTGGCGGGAAATCACCTGGCCGGTTTGTCCGTTCTCATTTTCGCGTAAGGTTTCGCCTACACAAAAGATCGGTTTTAAACCAACCCTGAGTGCTGCCAATATTTTCCTGTTTACAACTTCATCAGTATCATTAAATTCTGTCCTTCGTTCAGAATGGCCGAGGATCACATACTCTACCAATTCTGCAGCCATTTCAGATGAGATCTCTCCTGTAAAAGCACCCTTTTCTTCCCAGTATATATCCTGAGCACCCAGGTGGATAGATGTGTTAGCTAATAAATCCTTAATTGGGGCAAGCGCTGTAAACGGAGGACAGATAATGCTGTTTACACTTTGAATTTCATCCAGGCCAGGCAATAGTTTTTTAACTAGTACTGTGGCTTGATCCACTGTATTGTGCATTTTCCAATTTCCGGCCACACATGCTCTTCTCATTCATTCTCCAAAATCACCCGGAATCTATTCCGGTTGTAATCCCAGTTCTTCAATAATCCAGAGAGGCAGGTTTCCTTTCTTTTCCAGTTCCAACAATAAATCTCTGGCTTCTTCAAATCGTTTCTGGGCAAATAAGATATCTGATTTCAGTAAATATGATTCCAGGAGTTCTGGCTGTTCTTTCATAACCTGGTTGACAAGGCGTTCTGCAATATCAATTCTGCCGTTTAATAATGCCCTCCTGGATTCAACCAACCGCAATTGACCCGGATCTATATCAATTTCCTCGTTCCTGGAAAGGACTTCAAATGAAAATTCTTCAAACGCAGCAAAATACAGCGCCTCACTGATTTTATTGTTCAGTTCTCCAGAAGGAATAGGAGACCCTATTTTTTCAACTTTTAGGAAACTATAAGCAGCATAGGTCCAGATATTGATATCAGTCAAGCCTTCACCCAGTTCAAGGATTATTTCAGGGTTATTTTCCGCCAACTGATAAGCTTTCTGGAAAGCGTCCCGGGCTAGTTGAGGGCGATCTGCTTCAAGGTACGCAACTCCCAGTGTATAGCGCAGGAATGGATCCTGGGGATTCTCCCGGATCTGTTGAAGCAGCGATTGGATTTCCTGGTTTCTAGGATTAGACAGGAAGCCAGCTTCCTGGGTCAGTGTTTCTGGTGAAATCAAGTTAGGCCCCGGCGGTTCCAGGGCATTCGTCATGACCATTGACCCCAGGCAGAGAAGCGCAAAAGCAGGCAACGCCATCCACCAGATCCAGCCAGGTATGCCCTTTCTCTTGGGTTTTTTCCTCACAGAAACATCTTCGATTACTTCTGTTTCCACTTGATCTTTTGATTCGCTGACCTTTGGGTCAGTTGTCCGGGTTTTATCAGCCCTTAACGTCAAAGTTGGAGCTTCACCAGCAGAAGGGCGTTCCTGGATCAAGGTGTCAAAAGCCTTCAGGAAAACAACCGTCATCTCTGAAGCATTAGCATACCTGTCTTCCTTATTTTTTGCCAGAGCTTTGAGAAGCGCTCGCTGTATTTCCTCATTGAGGTCAGGATTAATATCACAGGGCAATGGCAAAGGGCTGTATATATGATCATGGATAACAGAAAATGGTGTGTCAGCCTGGTACGGAACTTCACCCACCAGGAGTTCATACATCATGATGCCAAGGGAGTATATATCTGTTCTGCTATCCAGACCACCCAGCCCTTTGGCCTGCTCAGGTGAGATGTAATGGGGTGTTCCCATCATCATCTGCCCGGAGAGAGTTGTCTGGCTTGTCTCGGTGATACGTGCTAATCCAAAATCTGCCAGGAATATTCCCCCATTCTTTTCAAGCAGCACATTGGAGGGTTTGACATCACGGTGCAAAACACCTTCTTGGTGAGCATAGGCTAAAGCAGACGAAATCACCCGAAAGATATGTCGGGATTCTTTATAGGTAAGCTTTGATTTTTCAAGACGGGCTTTTAAGGTTTCACCCCTGATGTATTTCAGCACCAGGTAGGGACGATCTTCATGTTCATTAAAGTCATAAATAGGGACAATATTGGGATGATCAAGTTTGGCGACAACCTTGGCTTCTCGTTCAAATCTGTCGATAAACCCAGTGTGTTCCATGAAAGCAGGATGCAGTGCTTTAATTGCGACATACCTATCCAGGCTGGGATGGTAAGCCTTAAATACAGTCGCCATTCCCCCTTTGCCGAGTTTCTCAATCAAGCGATAGGGGCCAACATTTTCACCAATGATAAACGGCATTATCCGTTCTCCTTAAAATCACCCCTGATTATACACCTTATCGAATTCATGCAAAATTGAATATAAATTAATCTCTTTAGATTGTAAACTATCTATCCCTGACACCTACCCCATCTAACAAAACAGTAAAGTTGAGTTGTCCAAAAAAGAAAACCTCATTCAAATTAATGAGGTTTATTCTAAGGCAGAAAACTATTGGAATCAAGTTATTTCTTCAGACTCTCCCAAACCATAAACACCTGCTTTTAGAACTTTCAAAGGAAGCAGGGCGCACTTCAAACGAACAGGTCCTAATTCAATCCCAAGCATCTCTAAAATATCCTCTTTGGCGAGTTGCTTGACTTCCTCCAGGCTTTTACCGATGATGGATTCAAGAAGGAGGTCAGCAGAAGCTAGAGATATAGCGCAACCTTCCCCGCTGAACATCGCTTCCGTGACTAGTTGATTTTCGTCAAGGCGGACGTCAATTTGAATGTGATCTCCGCAGGCAGGGTTGTCATCCTCATAAGAGATATCATTTGGATCCAGTTCTCCCTTGAATTGAGGAGATTTGTATCGTTCAATAATGAGTTCCCTGTAAAAATCATCCATGAGCCTATCCTATTATTTGGTTTATGCAAAAACCTCTTTTACTTTTTTAATACCTTCAACCAGCTTATCAATTTCATCAACCGTATTATAGATATACATACTTGCCCTGGAAGTGGCAGGTAGATTGAATTTTGTGTGCAGCGGTTGAGCACAATGATGTCCTGCCCTGACTGCAATTCCCAGACTGTCTAGAATCTGGGCAACATCATGGGCATGGATATCCTTGATGTAAAAAGCGATCACACTACCTTTTTTGTCTGCATCAGGACCTAGCATATCCAGGTCTTGTATTTGTGATAATCGATCTATAGCATATTTGGTGAGAACCTGCTCATGGGCTTCCACAGCCTCCATACCGATAGCTGACAGATAATCAACAGCTGCTCCAAATCCGATTGTTTCAGCGATTGCCGGGGTACCAGCTTCAAATTTATAAGGCAAATCATTGGCTTTGAATGAGCGAAGTTCTACCCGTTTGATCATCTCTCCACCACCCAGGAAAGGCGGCATATTTTCAAGAAGATCCCTCCGGCCATAAAGAGCGCCGATACCGGTCGGTCCACACATCTTATGAGCTGAAAAGGCATAGAAATCTGCTCCCAGCGCAGCTACGTTCACTGGAAAATGAGGCACTGACTGCGCTCCATCAACAACAGTTACTGTTCCAAATTCTTTTGCCTTACTTAATATTTCCTTCAGGGGGTTAATTGTTCCCAAGACATTGGACATATGGGTAATTGCCAATAGCTTGGGTTCTTTCTTTAATTCTTCCTGGAATATATCAAGGTCCAATAACCCTTCTGGTGTCACTGGAATGAAATCCAACTCCAGGTTGAGTTCATCAGCTAGAATTTGCCAGGGGATCAGGTTGGAATGATGTTCCATCTCTGTCAGCAAGATATGATCACCTGCCGAAAGGTTTTTTCTTCCCCAGGAAAATGCAACAAGGTTAATTGATTCGGTTGTGTTCCGTGTAAATATCAATTGCTCCGCAGAAGGAGCATGAATGAAATCTGCGATTCTCTCCCGGGCGTTTTCATAAGCCAGGGTGGCTTCTTCAGCCAGGGCATGAATGCCGCGGTGTATATTAGCGTTGGAGTCCTCATAATAGGTACTCATCGCTTCAATGACAGCTTTTGGTTTTTGGCTTGTGGCTGCAGAGTCCAGGTATATTAAAGGAATTCCCGGTTTAATTTCTCTGGAAAGGACTGGAAAATCCTTCCTGATCTGCTGAACATCCAACCCAGCTTCTGTATTCACGGCCATGGAAAATTATTCTCCTGGGCAACCATCAAGAGGAGTCAGGACTTTGTCCTGCGGTCTGTGGTAGGCCATCGAATATTTTGAGAAGTTACAGAACACCATAAAACCCGGTCTGGAACCATCCATCCGTCTGTCAGGTATACATTCATGTGGAATTGGATCGCGACTTTCTTATGTCCTTTTTTAACGACTACGCCATCTAACCAGTCACGGACACGATTGTCTTCAAAATCGTGATCACAGAGCACTTCCACATGATCTCCAATTTCAAATATTGTGTCATTTGCAGGTGGTGCTGAAAATGGAATTGTTGCCAAGGTATCCTCCATCAAATCATTAACAAGTCAATTCTATCAGGCTTCTCAAAAATGTGAATAGTAGTGATATATTTCTACCATTCAGTTTACGCAAGGAGCCGCATTTTAATATTTTGCCAGAGTTCTTCTCCGACCTCCTGGAGCGAAAATCTGGAAAGTATATCCTCGAAAAATCCCTGGATAACCAGTTGCTCCGCCTCTTTCCGGGGTATACCTCTTGACAGCAAGTAAAATAGCTGTTCAGGGTCAATTTTCCCCACGGTGGAGCCGTGAGTACAGCGGACATCATTGTTTAATATTTCCAGACCAGGGATGGAATCTGACCTGGCAGATGGATCAAGTACCAAATTCCTGTTTGCCTGGTATCCATCGATATGCCTTGCACCCGGTGCAACATAGATCATGCCCCGCCATACTGAGCGCCCGTTGCTTTTTAATGCACCCTTAAAAAGTAAATCGCTGGTTGTCCGGGGGGCGAGATGTCGTTGAAGGGTATTGAAGGAAAGATGTTGATCTTGATCAGCAAAAAACATTCCCGAAACACGGGCTTCTGCACCCTGCCCTATTAAATCAACTGAAACAAAATGTTTCGACAAAGCGGATCCAAGTGCGCCAATCTCCCACATCAAATTTCCATCACGCTCGACCAGCGCTTTCTTATGACCAAAACTCCACACTTTGTCACCGTAATTTTGCAGTTCAGTTATATTCAATCTGGCGTTTTTGCCAACATATATTTCCAGGTTTTCACCGGACAGGGAAGGACTATTTTGATCCAATGGTGATAATGTCTCTTGAAGATAGTTGAGTGATGAGCCCTCTTCCAAATAAATCAGGGTTTGAAAGAAATGAGCTGTTCCTTCACCACTGGCAAAAGCAATTCCCAGAAGCGGTTCTTCAACTTCTACTCCTTTAGGAACGTATATAAATATTCCCTGGGCAGCGAAAGCCCCGGTTACAGCTGCAAATTTTCCTTCCCCAGGAGTGATCACTTTTCCAAGAATCTTTTCCACCAGATCCGGGTGATTTTCAGCGGCATCTTCCAAGCTACTGAAGATCACACCTGTTTCAATTAGCATTTCAGAACGGTTGATTTCAACCCCTTGCGGACTTAACAAAGCAGTTGAATGTTCTTTGAAAAGGCTCTCAGGAATAACACCAAAAGGATTAGGGGAAGTTTTTCCGTCTGACAGATCCGGATAGGATAATTGAACTGCTCCAAAATCAAAATCCCTCAGAGACGTTCTCCGCCAGGCTTCATCTTTGAGAGTGGGGAATGGCAGATCCTGATAAGCCTTCCAAGCTTCTGCCCGGTAATTACGAAGCACAGGTGGAATTGATTCAGAATCCAAGACCATTTCCCGTGAGAATGAAAAGCCCCAATCTCGCTGTTTTCTTGCCATATTTGTCCTTGATTAGCCTATTGATCCTTCCATTTGTAATTGGATCAATCGGTTCATTTCTATTGCATATTCCATCGGCAGTTCTTTTACAAGCGGTTCAATAAAGCCCGAAACAACCATGCTGGTTGATTCTTCCTCGCTCAGTCCCCGGCTCATCAGATAAAATAACTGCTCATCTTCAACTTTTGATACCGAAGCTTCATGGCCAATGTTCACATCCTGTTCATCCACTTCAATATAAGGATAGGTGTCTGAGCGGGAATGATCATCCAGCAATAGCGCATCACACACCACACTGGATCTAACATTTGTGCTTCCTTTATTCACCCGCAACAATCCACGGTAAGATGCCCTGCCGCCATCCTTACTGATCGATTTAGAGATGATTTTGCTGGTTGTATCGGGAGCAAGGTGTAATATCTTTCCACCGGTATCGTGGCGCTGCCCCTTCCCAGAAAACGCAATCGACAGAATTTCGCCATGGGCACCTTTACCCATCAGAAAACATGAAGGGTATTTCATGGTCACTTTGGAACCAAGATTGGCATCGACCCATTCCATAGTGCCGTTTTCCTCTACTTTGGCCCGTTGAGTAACCAGGTTATAAACATTATTAGACCAGTTCTGGATCGTGGTATATCGGACTCTGGCACCCTTCTTGACAACAATTTCAATCACACCACTGTGGAGTGAATCTGTAGTGTATTGGGGTGCCGTACAACCTTCCACATAATGAACCTGTGATCCTTCATCAGCTATGATCAATGACCGTTCAAATTGGCCTATATTTGCGATATTAATTCGGAAATATGCTTGTAAGGGCAGCTCAACTTTTAATCCTTTGGGAATATATACAAATGATCCGCCAGACCAAACTGCGCCATTTAATGCAGCATATTTATTATCCGTGAAAGGTATTACAGTACCAAAGTATTCCCGAAAAAGCTCAGGATGTTCTTTGAGACCATTTTCAATACTCTTAAATAGCACACCTTGTTCAGCCAGCTGTTCCTGAATGCTGTGATATATCATCTCCGATTCGTACTGGGCACCAACTCCGGCTAAGAATTTCTGTTCAGCTTCAGGAATTCCCAGACGTTCAAAGGTGTTCTTAATAGAATCAGGAATATCATCCCAGGAGGTTTCTTCTTGTTCAGTTGGTTTGACATAATAGAAAATATCGTCCAGATCCAATGAAGACAGGTCAGGTCCCCAGGTTGGTACGGGCCGGCTCCAGAAATGCTTCAGAGCCTTTAATCTGAATTTAAGCATCCATTCCGGTTCATTTTTCATCTGAGAAATCTCTCTAACGATTTCTTCATCTAAACCTTTTCTACTCTTAAATACATAAACTTCCGGATCCTTGAATCCGTATTTATAATCCCCAATACTATCAATTAATTTCTCGTCAGTTGACATGAGAAAACTCCCTGGCTTTTGATCCTGGTAGTGAGTTAAGGAAACCTATCAAGTTGCTTGTAGTTCCTTGAGCCACTCATACCCTTCTTCTTCCAATCGGAGAGCAAGCTCAGGACCACCGGATTGAGCTATTTTGCCATTCAGCATGACATGCACAAAATCTGGTTTGATATAGTTAAGAATCCGTTGATAATGTGTGATCACCATAATGCCCTGGTGTTTATCACCAATAGTATTAATACCGTCCGAAACGATCTTTAATGCATCGATATCTAATCCAGAGTCGGTCTCATCCAAAATGGAGAATTTCGGTTCCAGGGTTGCCATCTGTAAAATTTCAACCCTTTTTTTCTCGCCACCTGAAAAACCATCATTCAGGTATCTTCCTGCGAAGGATTCATCCATTTTCAGGAGAGTTAATTTTTCTTTCAGTTTCTTTCGAAAGTCCGGAATTGAAATCCCTTTATCATCAGGATCCATTCCTTTTCTCTGAGCATTGATAGCTGTTCTCAGGAAATTGGCAACAGAAACACCGGGAACGGCAACAGGGTATTGAAATGCCAGGAACAAACCCAGAATGGATCGCTCATTTGGATCAAGATCGAGCAAACTCTCCCCATCCAGGGTCGCTTCTCCCTTTGTGACCTCATATTTCGGATGTCCCATTAATGCGTAGGCGAGAGTTGATTTTCCAGTTCCATTGGGTCCCATTACTGCATGAACTTCGCCAGATTTAATGGTCAGGTCTACCCCTTTCAAAATCTCAGTTTCATCCACACTAACATGCAGATCCTTAATAATAAGTTCGGACATTAAAAATTTCTCCAATTATGTTTTTGGATTATTGTTTCATAATTTTGACAGGGAAAATTGTAGCATAATTGCCTGCAGAAGTCAATATTTAAGATAATTATCATATAAATTATTGACATATATTATATTCAATGATAAACTTCTGAGTGATAAACAGGAAAAACATCCAAAATGACTACCAATACACGTAATCGAGTTCTTCGAACACTGCTCCTAAATCAGAGCAGAACAGTTAATGAATTGGCAGAAGCGGTGGAAATTAATCCCATCTCGGTTCGCCATCATGTAAATAAACTTGAAGCAGAGGGATTGATCCAATCTGAAGAAGAACGTCATGGCGTTGGCCGACCACGGTTGATCTACACCCTGACAAATAAGGGTATGGAACAATTCCCCCAGAGATACCTGCAGCTCACGCTGCGTCTTCTTCAACAACTGAAAGAAAATCTATCTGAAAAAGAACTTGGAGACATATTCCAGGACCTCGCTAAAGGAATTGCCAGCGAATTTACCCGGAACGTCAACTTGGATGATCTCAGCCTAAAAGAACGGCTGGAGCTTCTTGAGGAAGTTTTAACCTCAGAAGGATTCATGGTAAATATACAAGAAGAAGACGAAAATTTTTATCTTATCGAAGCCAGCTGCCCCTATCACCATGTAGGGGGTGACCATCCGGAAATATGTGTCGTCGACCGGGAATTGATCGCCCATATTACATCAACTCAACCCCAACGAATTGAATGTATCTTGGATGGCGATACTCATTGTAAATATCAAATAAAGAAAACAGTTTTAGAAGGGTAAATCATGGTTGTGGATATTTGGGAATTGGGAAAATCAGATCTGGGACTGGCTGAAACCCTTAATATTGGATTTCAATCAGTAATGGATCCGGAATTAGGCCTGAATATTATCCAGTTGGGACTGGTTAGGAATGTGCAAATTATTAATGACAGCGCTCTTGTTACCATGATCTTGACTACTCCATTTTGCCCTTACGCCCCCCAGTTGATGGAAGAGTGCCGCAGCAAGGCTGAAGAAGTTCTGGGCATTCCCACAAAAATTGAAATGGGCAGGGAAATTTGGAACCGATCCATGATGGAAGAAGATGCCATCGACTGGGGCCTTTATTAATGATCCAGATCGATACTTCCCATCCCCTTTTGATGTGTTATAACCATTAAAACTAATTAATCCCCTCCTGAAAATCCAGCCGGGGGTTAATTTTCAGCCTGGGGATCTCATGACCATTTCACCTCTGCTCCTATTTAAACAAGAAACTGAACAAAAAATCATCAACGAGGGGTTTTCCCTGCTTGAGAACCCCGGGATACTGGTCCATAATTTAGAAGTCCTGAATTTGCTTGCAGAATCTGGGGCAGAGGTAGATAAAAATTCCCAGCTGGCAAGAATCCCTGAAAAGCTTTCCCGGGAAGCATTAGAGAGCTGCCCGGCAGAGTTTTCTTTGTACAACTTAATGGGTGATCAAGTTATCATCGCTAGGAGAGGAAAAAGCTACTTCGCTCCTGGTTCATCCGCCCTTACCGTGCTGGACAGGAAAACCCAAAAGATTCGCCCGGGCAATACAGAAGATCTGGTTTCCTTTTCCAAATTAACAGAAATGCTGGGTCAATTGGATGCCCAGAGCACTGCTATTGTCTGTTCTGATGTCCCCCAAGAGATTGCTGATCTATACCGGTTGTATCTGGTGTTATGTTATTCCTCAAAACCCATTATCTCAGGAGCATTCAGAAAAGACACTTTAAAGATAATGATAGACCTTCTGACAATCTCATCCGGCAGCAAAGAAAATTTACTCAATAAACCTCGGGCCATTTTCGATATTTGCCCGACCTCACCTCTGAAATGGGGTGAGACATCGAGCCAGAACCTGCTTGAATGTGCCAGGCATGGAATTCCGGTCCAGATTGTTCCCATGCCATTGGCAGGGGCAACCTCCCCGGTGACATTGGCAGGTACAATCGTTCAGCATACCGCAGAGTGTTTGAGTGGAATTGTGATCTCTCAACTAGCCAGGAAAGGATCCCCGGTGGTTTGGGGCGGTTCCCCGGCAATTTTTGATATGAAATCCAGCACTGCTTCCCTCGGCGCAGCCGGATCATGGCTCCTGGGAATTGGCTATGCGCAAATTGGTCGAGCTCTGGGCCTGCCCACCGGGATATTTATGGGAATTTCTGATGCCAAATTCCTGGATACACAGGCCGGACTGGAATCCTCCTCAAGCTCTATTTTGGCTGCTCTTGCCGGTATTAATCTGATTTCTGGAGCCGGTATGCTGGCACTTGAGAACTGCCAGAGCCTTGAAAAATTGGTGATTGACGCTGAGATCATCACTATCTCAAGATATCTCACCCGGGGTATCATCATACGGGACGAACCTATCGCCCTCGATTTGATCCGCGAAGTGGGCCACCAATCTGATTTCCTCTCCCACAAACACACTCTGCAGTGGTTTAAGGAAGAAAGTTATTTCCCATCTCAGGTCATTGACAGAAAAACTCCCGCAGACTGGGAAAATGCCGGATCCCTATCCTCCAGGGAACATGCCTATCAACAGGTTGATCAACTTCTAAGCCTTTATCCCGGGCCCGGCCTGGATATCTCTGCCCGGAAAGAACTGGAGAAGATTGCCAATTCAGCGGCAAAAACCGCTGGCATGGACCATTTACCTATTTTAACAAGTTGATCTGAGATCTGTACGGATACTGCTGCGCCTAAAGATTCTTATGTATTTACCACGTTTTAGAACCACGTTTTAGAACCCTTCCCAAATACCCCTATCTATGCTAAACTTCCCCTCGGTCATTTAACAAAATTACTTTCCGTTTCCGGCGTGCTGACCATACTGTCTGGAGACAACCCCGAGGAAAGGAGGATATGATGCGAGATTACGAACTCGTTATTATCGTTACCCCGGAAATTGATGAAACCGCTACCGCGGAAGTTGTAGATAAAGTAAAAAGCTGGATTACAGAATCAGGCGGCTCAATTGAGTCATTTGATGAGTGGGGAAGACAAAAACTAGCTTACTTGATCAACAAACAAAAAGAAGGTCAATACTACCTGTTCAACCTCAAACTTGAACCAACGGCAGTTGCAAATCTTGAGCGGAATTTCGGCCTCCAGGAATCCATATTGCGTTTCCTGATCATTAATCGCGACGATTGATCCAGGCTGATTTTTAATGGTTAAGATCAAGAATTGACACAACCAGATATCCCAGGCAAGGAGTCAAGCCATGTCCAGAGGTTTAAACAAAGTTATGATCATTGGTAGGTTAGGCCAGGATCCTGAAATGCGCTATACGCCCTCAGGACGCCCGCTTACCAAATTTCAGCTGGCAGCCAATCGCAGCTGGACCACTGCAGATGGCGAGAAAAAAACCGATACAGAATGGTTCAACATCGTGGTTTGGGGAAAACTTGCTGAAATATGCAATCAGTATCTGAAAAAAGGTCAACAGGTTTACATTGAAGGCAGGTTGCATACCCGCCGCTGGCAGGATGATGACGGCGCGAATCATTCCTCAGTGGAAGTTATCACTCAGGAAATGATCATGCTTGATGGTCGAGCTGGTGATGAGAACAATCCTGAAAGTGATGATATGCCTGGCGAGGATGAATATCCATTTTAGATTTTGATATAACGTTGTAATTTAATTAAGGAGTACCAGATGGCAGAAAGAAGAAAGTATGATAACCCAAGATTTGAACGGGAGAGACAATGCAGGTTTTGTGCTAATCCCAAAATGAATATCGACTATAAAGACATTGAAACCCTCAACCGGTTTGTCAGCGACCACGGAAAGATCCGCTCCAGAAGGCAGACTGGGACCTGTGCAAAACATCAACGCCAACTGGCTAAGGAAATTAAACGTTCCCGGCATCTGGCACTGCTTCCTTTTACAGGAGAATCCCTCCGGTAATTTGCAGGTTATCCCATTATTGTCAACAGACATGTAAAAGAGAGAATTATGCCTCAGAACAAGAAATTTCTAGCACAAAAAGAAATCGAGGATCGTCAGAAAAAAATCGTGATCATATCCACGATAGCTGTACTGGTCATTGTTATTGGACTGGTCGTCTACGGCGTTGTAGATCGTTATGTTTTCCGAGCTCGAACAACTGTAATTGAGCTTGAATCCTATACCATCAATGCTGACGAATTTGAACAGCAAGTTCGCTGGAGCAGACGAAATCTAATCCTTGAAATTGATCAAATGTTAAATACCTTTCAACAGCTGGGCGGCTCTCCTGAAGTATTCGCCTATTTTGAACAGCAGCTCATATTATCAACAACCCAACTTGAGCAGCCCTTGTTAATTGGGCAGGAAGTTCTCCAAAGCATGACTGATGACATCATCTTGTTGGTAGAAGCTGAAAAAATGGGTATCACAATTGATGAAGTTTTAATTGATCGGGAAATAGAGGAAGCTTTCGGATTTTATGCCGATGGTACGCCTACACCTCTCCCTACCCAGGAGCTGACTGGAGATGGAAGTGACGATCAAGCTGACCAACCTTCAGTTACACCCCGGTCAGAATCCGATGATCAGGAACCTGACCCCACCGCCACCCCCCTACTGAAACCTACTGAGTACACAGAAGATCTGTTCAAAGACGTATACCAAGATTTCTTGAACAGCATCAAAGATGACGGAATTAACGAAAAAACGATCCGCCATCTGGTAAAAATGTCAGTGATCCGCGAAGAGGTCCTAGATGCAGTAACTGCCGACGTAAAACGAACCCAGGAACAAGTCTGGGTCCGGCATATTCTTGTCGAAGACGAAAATACTGCCCTGGAGATCACTGGAAAATTAGCAGAAGGCGAAGACTTTGCTTCCCTGGCAGCAGAATACTCAAATGATGAGAGCAATAAGGACAGTGGTGGAGATCTGGGTTGGTTTGCCAGAGGCAGGATGGTCCCAGCTTTTGAGGAAGCTGCATTTGGGATGAATGTTGGTGAAATCAGCGATCCTGTTCAAACCGATTTTGGATGGCACATACTGGAATCCCTCGGAAAAGATGACCTGCAGCTGGATCCGGCTGCTTATGATCAGCTCAAAAATGAGGTGTTCACCAATTGGTTGAATGAAAAGAGAACTGAATACCAACCTGAAGTAAACCAGAATTGGGTCAAATATATTCCTACGGAGCCAACTTTACCGGCAGAATATGTTACTTACATCCAGTCATTAACCGCGCAGAAACCCGATTTGCCTTCTGAGGTTCCCCAGGAATAAAATCGTTAACAGATTAAATAAATAACCCCGCGTTTTGATCTCCGGATCGCGGGGTTTTATTATTAAAACAATCAGCCAGGATCAGTAAAAACCGGCTTGAAGGGAAAGAATCTGCTGAATTCCCATTTCTGCGAAATTCAGCATAAGATCCAGATCGGATCGGCTGAAGGTCGCCCCTTCCCCTGTCCCCTGAACTTCAATAAAATCACCAGCATGATTCATAACGACATTGAGATCTGCTTCAGCGCTGGCATCCTCTTGGTAGTTCAAATCCAAAAGAACTTCTCCAGAAATCAATCCAACGCTGATTGCGGCAACCGGGGATAAAATAACCTCCGGGCTCAGGAGTTTTTTATGGATCAGTTTACCCAATGCCAATCGCAAGGCAACATATCCTCCAGTTATTGCCGCAGTTCTGGTCCCCCCATCAGCCTGGATGACATCACAATCGACAATCAAGGTTCTTTTTCCAAGCAGGTTAAGGTCAAATCCAGCCCTGAGGGATCTTCCAATCAATCGTTTTATTTCCTGGGTTCGGCCACTTAATCCCATGGTTTCTCTTTTGACCCGGGTTGTCGTCGAGCGCGGCAGCAGGGCATATTCCGCAGTAATCCAACCCCTGGATAATTCAGGGTCGTCCAGCCAGGCAGGCACTTTTTCATCGATGCTGACATTACAAAGCACCCGTGTTTTTCCGAATGAAACCAGGACAGATCCTTCGGGATATTCTACATAATCCGGCTTAAAAATAACCGGACGCAGTTGATCATTATTACGTCCATCAAATCTTGGCATATATTTTCCTGCCTATATACGGATTATCTATTCTGATATTCAGAGCCGATTCTGTGGTTTATCTAATGTTCCAGGATCTGACTCAAGAACAACTTGGTGCGGTCGTGTTGAGGATTATTAAACAAACCGTCAGGAGTGGTATGCTCAACCACCTTGCCAAAATCCATAAAGACCACTTCATCAGCCGCCGAGCGGACAAATCCCATTTCGTGTGATACACAAACCATGGTCATGCCTTCCTGGGCCAGATCAAGCATCACATCCAGCACTTCTTTGATCATCTCAGGATCAAGGGCACTGGTCGGTTCATCAAATAACATGATCTTGGGGTCCATAGCCAACGCTCGGGCAATTGCAACCCTCTGCTGCTGACCACCAGATAAATTAGATGGATACACATCTGCCTTTTCCGGGATGCCCACTCTTATTAGTTTTTCCATGGCTATCTGAACAGCTTCTTCCTGGGATCTCCCCCGGACAACTTTTTGAGCCAAGGTAACGTTTTCAATAGCAGTCAGATGTGGAAAGAGATTAAAGAGTTGAAAAACCATCCCGATCTCTGCCCTGATTTCATTGATCTGTTTGCTGGCTTGGGTGATTTTCTCCCCATCGATCCAAACCTCACCACTGGTTGGTTCTTCCAGGTGATTGATACAGCGCAGCAAGGTAGATTTCCCTGAACCGCTGGGGCCGATCACAACCACTACCTTTCCACGGTCAACATTAAGTGATACACCATCCACTGCTTTGATCTCGCCAAAGTATTTATAAAGGTCTTTGACTATGATAATGGGATCTTGATTAGTCATGGGAACGTAACCGCCTTTCAACAAATTGAACAACCAGAGACAACATCACCGTTAATGTCAAGTACATAACGGCCAGTGTTATGTAAGCCTCCCGAAATCGAAATGTGCTTCCTGCATATAACCTGGAGACCTGTGTGATATCCCGGACTGCAAGAACAGATACCAGGGAGGAATCCTTTACCATGGCTACAAAATCATTTCCAAGGGCAGGCAGCACATTACGGACAGCCTGGGGCAGGATCACGTAACGCATTGCCTGACCATAACTCATTCCCAGGGATCTGGCAGCTTCCATCTGGCCTCGGGCAATGGACTGAATACCTGCTCTAAATATTTCAGCCAGGTACGCTCCATAGGTGACAGCCAGGGCGATAATTGCCCTGGAATTCATGGATATATCCTTGTTTGTGATGGCGGTAAATAAATTCCCTAAAAATCCAATTCCCAGATCAGATAACCAGAACCCAAAAGTATTTAATTGGTCAACGATAACGGGTACACCTACTAAGGCGAGAAAGAATATTAATACCAGGATGGGAATACCCCGGATGAGCTCTACGTAAAAGCGCGCCAGGTTATTTATCACCACGTTATTAGAAATTCTGCCAAGTCCAGCCAGTAATCCAAGTAAAATTGCTATAGCGTATGAAATCAAAGAGGTTTTAATCGTAATGATTAAACCGGTTTTGATAAAATTAAAGGCACTATTATATTCTTCATTTGTGTAAATAATGATGGCCGCATAAATGGCAATCAGGATAATACCTAAAAACCACCAGGGCATGTCGCGTAAGCGTCTTTTGGAGGAAAAATCCTCAATATTGATTTTCGGTTTGGCTGCTTGAAATTGTTCGGCCACAGTTTACTCCTTGGAGGTAGAGAAACGGTGTGCGGGGAAATTCCCTACACACCGTTCTTGTTCCGGTCATCCTTAGGATAGATTAAGGGCTTCCAACATTACTATTATATACCAAAATATTTATCAAGTTCATACCTTCCTGGTGCACCTCCTATTTCCCGGCTTGGATACAAAAAATCCCCGGTCAAAGCCGGGGAAGTCTTATTATTACTCGGGATGTTCAAAAAATACTTGTGAACCGCCTCCGGTCAGGGGAGAAATTTAGCAGGCATCATATGATGGTGCATACGGTTCTTCAACATAAGGCTCATGTTAACATTATTTGAAAATATTGTCAAGAAATCGGATCAGGAAAACTTACCCCGCAAATATTCTACAACCTTATTATCAATTGCTTTTTCATCCCCATTCCAGCGTTCTTCTAAATTTTCCTCTCCAACCAGGTGTCTCAGCGCAGATAGGGTTGCCTCGTTTACAACACCATTTGGATCATCTTTATAATGGCCCGTTTTTAGCATAATATTCTGAAGCTCTTGAGCAACAGAGTTGAGAGGAATAAGATCTTCCGGGTTTACAACGCCAAAATAGAGATGATGATTCTCTACCAGCTGTTTAAGCTTTAATATCGGGTAGGGATGATCATCAACTCTCAGATCCAGATAGCGATCGTTATCACCACCATAACCGCCTTTATCCCTCACTACGATAACTCCAGCGGCTTGTCTGCCGCGTTTATCCCCTCCAGCTTCCTGCCCGGCTTCCAGGGTCAGTACCAACCAATCAGCCAGCTCACCTTCACCACCACGGATTTCTTCAAAGCGTGTTGCCATGGCTTCAACGGTTCCAGGAACCAGGATATTTCCCTGGCAGGTGTAACCCTCTCCCACCTGATGCCCGGCCCATTCAATACATTTCTTCCCTGTAAAAGCGGCAGCATTACCTGTTCGATCAACCACCCCAACCTGCCTGAGATCTTTCTGGTCGTCGTTTTGGATGAGTGCCGCAATGGTTTCTTCAGCAGTAAGCCCTTCTTCCATCAGGTCCAAACCCCTGAAACCATAACTGACATTTGCGTAGGATTGGGTAGCAACTGCTCCTGCTTTGGCGCGAGCCCAGGAGACAACTGCTGCTGCTGCCAGGAATTTCGACTGTACTGCAACACCCCATTCCTCTCTACCGGGGTCATAAGCAACAATAGAAAAAGTGTGAATGAGTTTTTCGTAGTTTATAGTTTTTTCCATAAATGACCAATCACATCATAACCTTAAAATAAGCTTTGCACGTTCCGCCATCTTTTTCTATACCACTGGTTATCAATTCGACAATTTCTCGCTGGGCGATCTTATTTAGCAGGCTTTCCAGCAAACTTGGGATTGGGCATAAAGTCCCCTTAACTTCTGCTCCGCCCACTCCTTTTGGGCAAATTCGACAAGTATTTCCGGTAATTAATAATACAACCTGTTCTTCGTCTACCTGCTGGAGATCATACTCCCCAACCAGGCTCATGATCTTGTTGATATAAAGAACTAGATTTTTTATCACTTCTGCAGGTGTATCTCCAGGAACCGCATTCATGTCTGGAAGAATTTCTTTCGCGTCCAGGTAGGCATATAAATATTCAGCTGCTCTTTTAGCAACAATATTGATTGACCCCTGGTTCAGCATACCTAATTCGCCCAAACCGGCGAAAAAAGACGCAAAAAATGAGTGATATGGATTCAGGTCTCGGTCAAGAATAATTTGTTTAATGTCTGGCATATACCCTCTGGAAACACTTTCAAGCTCACAAAATCTCGGTTAATCTTCCAATACATTTTTTGCATTCATAAAACAACATACCCAGACGGACATCTTTATCAACCAGGGCAACCAGGATCGCATCCTCTCCAATACTCCAGATCAGAATATAACCGGATTCTCCCTCTATAAGCACCCGTTCCATTTCTCCCCGGTCCAGTTCATCCCCACTCCTTGAGCTGATAGAGAGTATAGCTGCTCCCATCGCACCGATCCGGTCTTCTTCAACCTGGTCTGGCAAGCGAGAAGCTATAACCAGCCCGTCAGTGCTTACTACAGCAGTTGCTTCGACATGGGGGACATTGCGCTCAAATCCATTCAAAATTGCATCAAGTTGTTCTGAAAGTGTCGGGGCCATAAAATTCCTCCTGAAAATCAGGATATCCTGATAATTTCCTCTTTAAGATAAAAATCCTTTATTTCATAAATTATTATATACCTACATTGATAGGTTATAGTCAATCCTCTCGAAGATTGACTATCAATTTTGTTACTCGGATCAGGAAAATAACAGATCTTTATATGTTGATAAACTCTAACCGGGTCTACTAATCAATTACCTCATCAACTTCATCCAGCTTTAAACTCAATACCTGACTGGAAGAATCCGGAGACATAATAATTCCATAGATCACATCTGCGACCTGGACAGTGTTTCTGTTGTGGGTAATAACAATGAATTGTGTATCTGAACTCAATTCCCTGAGCAATTTTCTATACCTGGCAACATTGGATTCGTCAAGCATGGCATCCACTTCATCCAGAACACAAAAAGGTGTCGGAGAGATCTTCAATAACGAGAAGATCAATGCTGCCGCAATTAAACTCCTTTCCCCGCCTGACAACAGGGATAATCCCTGGGTTCGTCTACCAGGTAACCGTACCTGGATATCCACTCCGGACCCCGTCAAGTCATCAGGCTCTGATAATATCAATTGACCTTTGCCCCCGCCAAATAACTGGGTGAATATTTCCTTGAATTCTCTAGCGACTGCATTAAAAGTTTTCCGGAACTCTCGTTCCATCAACACATCGAGTTCAGCAATAACTTCTTTAAGATCAGTTTCCGCTTTTCGGAGATCCTCTAACTGCTCAGTCAGGAATTCGTGCCGTTCATTTACTTCCCGGTACTCATGCTGAGCTTCCGGGTTTATAGCTCCCAAACGCCTTAATTGAGCCCGCTGTTCCCGGATTGTTCCTCCCAGGTTCTTGGTTATCTCTTTTACTACCGGGAGTTTCTGAACATAGCCTTCCAGCGGAAGAGGTGTTGGACCTGAAATATCTTTGTTATATTCCAGCTCTACCAAACCAATATCTTCCTTAATTCGTTCTTGTATGGAGTCTAATTTTTCCCTGTTGCGGGTCAAGTTAATATCAGCTTGGGCAAATGATCGTTCAGCTTGATTAAGGATCCTCCGGGCACCAGCTTCCTTGGTTTGTAAATCTCGCTGTTCACCTTCATCCTTGGAAAGTTTTCCATCAGTTTCATCAATCAGCATTCTCAGTTCAGTTATCTCCCGCTGGATGGTCTTTTCACCATCTTTTAGGAATTGGGTCTCTTCCTGTAGAACTGAGATTTGTTTGAGATTTTGTTCCTTCAAGGTAGTGTTTTGCAGCAGCTGGTCTGAAGCCACCTTCCAGGAGTTTTCTCGTTCTTCAACCCGCTGATTAAGGTCAGATAATGCGCGTTCAGAGACTGCAAATTGGGTTTCCCAATAGTTTAGTTGCTCTCGTTCCTCATCCAATGTTATCGTTTTCAAATCACTGGCAGTTTTAGTAACGAGCTCCTGGTATTCAGATATATCCTGTTGGATTTTTTCAAGTTCTAATGATATTTTCTTTAACACACCCTCATCGTCCAAAATTTCGGTACCCAGGTTTTGGAGCTGGGCTGTTTCCCATTCTACCTGTCTCTCAGCGCTGTTCTGCTCCAGCGATACCCGGGTAAATCTTTCATTGATCTCTGTTTCTGTGGTCCTGGCTTTGATTAAAAGAGCTTTCTGTTTTTGTTCAGATTGATCAAAATCAGTAAGTTTTCCATCAATCCTCTCAACGTCCTTTTCTAATTTTGTGATTTGTTTGGCGTTGGAAGATATTTTCTCCTGCCAGGTTTTTAATTCTCTTGATCGGCTGAGCAATCCGGATTGACCTGCAGTACCGGTCACAATTTCTCCGGTTGTGAAAAACACTTCACCCTCAAGAGTTACTGCTTTAGTACCAGGTGGTTGATCCCGGAGGACCCGGTTAACATCCTTTTTATCTTTCAGGACGAAAACTCGGCCTAATAATAAATCAATCACGGGACGATATTTTGGAGGAGTCTTGATCAATTCGGAAGCTAAGCCAATATATCCCGGGATATTCCGGTCTACCTTTATCTTGTCCAAGGTTACCAGACGGTTCAACGGGAGAAGCACACCTTTCGTAGTTTTAGTAAGAAGGAGATCCAATGCCCGATCAGTTGCACTCGCAGATTCAAGGATAACAGCGTCAATATATTCACCCAAAACGGCAGCAATTGGCGTTTCATACGCTTCAGGAACATCGATAAACTTACTAAGAATGCCTAAGACTCCTTGAAGTTTTCCAGATTCTGATTGAGTCAGCAGCAGTTTAGCGCCATCTGCATAACCAGTCAATTTCTGTTCCGCACCCTGAAGAACTGTTAACTCCGCGGAAAGTTGGCTGTTTACGGTTTTCGCCTGGGATAATTCATCAATTACTTCCTGGCGGTACTTATCACCAGCGATCTTTTCCTGATGGATATCTTCGATTTCGATTTCAATCTTTTCCCGTGCCCTGGCGCCTTTTTTGAGCTCTTGTCTAATTTCCTCATATCTAGAATGAGTTTTCTGGTGCTTTTCTTGGGCAGTTTTTATCTGGTTCTGGGAGGATTTTAAACGATTTCTTTTCTTGTCTATTTGTTCGTTTCTATCAACCGTCTGGGATCGCAATCGGATTTGTTCTTCATGATAATTTTTCAAGCTATTCTGAGCTTGAGATGCTTCTTTCTCCAGGACAGTCATCTGTTTGCTTTTATCTTCCAGCGTCTGTCTGGCCTGATCAGATTTTTGCTGGGATTCTTCAAAACGCGTTTGACCCGTTTTTTTATCCCCTTGGGATTTATCAAGTCGCTCCCGGGTCAATTGGGCATTTTTTTCCAAGCGGATCCGTTCTGTACCCAGATCTTGAATTCTCCTTTCCAGGGACCGGATACGTTCTTCGGTAACTGCTCTTTCGCGACTGATATTCTCTTTTTGATTGTGATGTTCGGCCAATTCCCGGTGCCAGGTATTTAATCTAGAGCGCTGGCTTCCAACTCTGGCCTGATTTTCAGATAGCTCCCGGTCAAAGGCAGCTTGAGTTTTCCTGGCTTTATCAAGATCTATACGATGTTTGGTTTCAAGGTTCTTGGCTTTATTCAAATCAGTCTGTACTCTGGCCCAATGATATCCATACCATTCCTGAAGCAGTAACTTCAGGTCCGCTTTTACCTGGTCATATTGTTCTGCCCGGACAGACTGACGCTGCAAACTCTTCAATCTTGGTTTTAGTTCTAATAATATGTCATCAACGCGATCCAAATTACGATTGGTTTTTTCTAAACGCCGTTCCGCCTCACCTTTTCTGGTTCGGTACAAACCGATGCCAGCAGCCTCTTCGAATAATGCTCGTCTTTCTTCTGCCTTTAGGGAAAGAGCTGCATCCACCAATCCCTGGCCAATAATCGTATAAGTTCGTTCAGCCAAACCCGACTGACCCAATAATTCATAGACATCTCTGAGTAAAACCTGCTGACCGTTCAGCAGGTACTCATTCTTGCCGTCGCGAAAAGCGCGTCTGGTAATGGAAACTTCAGAAAAATCAATCGGGAGCCAGCCATCGCTGTTATCAAATGTTATTGTTACAGCAGCCATGCCTGCCCTGGGGCGCTGTTCTGATCCTGAAAAGATCATATCCAGGGTCTTTTTTCCACGCAGGAGTTTATAGGATTGTTCTCCTAATACCCAGCGAACAGCATCTGCGATATTACTCTTTCCAGATCCATTCGGGCCGACAATTACAGTGATCTCATTAGCGAACTCGAAATTTGTTTTTGTCGCAAAGGTTTTAAACCCATTTAACTCGATAGACTTTAAGCGCATGAAACCTCAGTGATTCTCTTCGTGATTATTATTGACTGCCAATTTATCAAGTGCCTGTTTTGCAGCCAGTTTGGATGCTTCGCGTTTGCTATTACCCTTGCCAACTCCCATGATAATTCCCGGAACACTAACTTGAACCTCAAATATTTTTTCATGGTCAGGTCCACTTTCTTTCATGGTTTGATAAACAGGGGATTCATAGCTCCTCGCCTGGGACCATTCCTGGAGAAGGCTTTTTGGATCACGGAGATGGTCATTCTCCAGTATGATGCTAACAGCCTGAACAAGATAAGGTTCAAAGAATTTTTCAACTGCCTCAATTCCCTGGTCAAGGTAAATACTACCTATTAATGCTTCAAAACCAGCACACAGGAGGGCTTTTCGGGATCTGCCCCCGGAGACAATCTCCCCCTGTCCCAGGCGGATGGCACTACCGAGATCGATCATGCTGGCAAAATCAGCCAGCTGTTCAGTTCGTACCAGGGCTGTCCGCACCAAAGTCAAGTCGCCTTCCGTCATCTCAGGATACCTGTGGTAAAGCCAGGCGGCCACGATAAAATCCAGGATGGCATCACCTAAATATTCTAATCGCTCATTATCTTCCAGGGAGTCTGGATTTTCATTTACATAGGAACGATGTGTCAATGCCCTGGTTAATAGGGCAAGATTATTAAAATTCAAACCTATACGATGATTAAAATCAGTCGGGGATTCAATGCTTTCCGATCCCGGAGTCTGACCCATAAAAAAACTCCCAGGAACTCAGGGCCAGTGAAATTCTTATCCATTTCCTTGAATTTCACTGTCCATCAATTCCATTTATGCCTTGTGATTGATTGACAAAACTATATTATACCTAATGGAGAAAGATAAGCAACAACTCAATTACTTTTTAAACCATGCCCAGTCATAATTCCAATGATCGGTTCAGGCATTTTCGCCCCTGTTTGTTCCAATCCATTCCAGACCAGGGCTGAGGTAGGTTCAACATAGATGCCCTGTTGAGCCAGCTTTTTTTGACCAGAAACAATTTCTTCTTCCTCGACCTTAAGGAAAATTCCCTTGCTCCGATTAACAGCTGCAAGGACTTCCCGGCCATGAAAGGGATCTGAGATAGCCACGCCTTCAGCTTTCGTCTGCCGGGGTTCGACTGCGATTGGTGCCGCTGCACCCACCGAAAAAGCTTTCCAAAGTGGAGCACAGGACGCTGCTTGAATTCCGACTAATCGGGGCAAGTGAGTGATCTCTCCACTTCTTACTAGGGCTTCAAAACCCAGGGCAATTCCCATCAAAAGACTGCCGTGGCCAACCGGGATCAGAATTGTGCCGGGAACTTGCCCTATTTGCTGGTAAAGTTCATAAGCAATTGTGGCTATTCCAGCTGTACCCTGGGGCAGGAATGCGTGACTGGCATAGACCCCACCATTTTCAATTTCTTTGAGGACGGCATCAGCCGCATTAGATCTGGGACCCGGCACAGAGATTACTTCAGCACCATAACTTTCAATCTGGGTCCGTTTAGGACCAGATGCATAAGCAGGCACGAAAACTTTCGCTGAAATTCCTACCTTTGAAGCGTATGCGGCAAAGGACCCTCCAGCATTTCCTGATGAATCTTCCACGATATTTTTTATTTTAGCTGCCAGCAGCCAGCTAACCAGCACTGCTGTTCCACGATCCTTAAATGATCCGGTAGGATTAAGACTTTCTAACTTAAAGCCCACATTTTTTCCTGAAACTTCACTCCACACCAATGGGGTATTACCTTCCCCCAGAGTAACTACTGGCGCGTTCGCAGGTAAGCAAAAACTCTTCCTGAAACGCCATATGCCCGGCAAGTTTTTTTCAAGCAGATCAGGAGAATAATCCAACCCATCCGGGAACCCAAATAAATCACCACAATCCAGGCAGCGGTGAGGGAAAGTATCCAGGGGAAAGGCTGTGCTGCAGCCACGGCAAGTAATGTTCATATCTAATCGGGATCCAATAAAAAATTCAGGATGAAGATCAACCTCCACTGACAAAAGGAAAAAACGCGACTTCAGCTTGATCACAAAGGATTTCCTCATCATTCGAGAACACTCTGTTCACTGAAGTGAGCATCGTTTTAAGAGCCTGGTCAGCCTCTGGGTATAAGCGGCCAATTTCAACCTTTAAATCCAGGATAGTTGAATCATCGGGCAGTTCAAGGACAAATTCCTTCTGCCCTATAATTGCTCGAATCGTAGAAAATAAATAGACATTAACTTTGATCATCAATTATTATTCCTCTGAACCATACCTATAAATATATCTGGTGCCATTATACCTTAGACCATTTCTGGATCGATATTTTTACTTTTGTTACTTAATTTATTCTGTCACAACAATGATGTGATATAAACTTTGGGGAAGACCCTCGGAAAAACACTTAGAAACAGCCCGTGTTATAATGCAAACGATGGATAATAATATCCAAAAATGGAAGAATGGCCTCTCAAAAACCAGGAAATCTGCCTTCGGAAAAATAGCTGCCTTTCTCGGAGCCAGTGAAATTAATGGAGACACCTGGGAAGAACTAGAAAGCCTATTTATTCAAGCAGATATTGGTGTTCAAACCAGTCTTGATATCATCGGTCAGGTGAAAATCCTGGCTGCAGAAGGGGGGATAATCACCCTGGATGGTTTATTTCACATCCTTAGCGAAGAACTTCGGGATAGATTAATTCAACCTCCGGCGATACCCTGGCAAGTTGGCCCAACAATTATCCTGATTACTGGCGTGAACGGCTCTGGGAAAACAACCACAATCGCAAAATTGGGTAATCACTTTCAGGATCAAGGAAAAAAAGTCCTCTTTATCGCAGCTGATACTTTCAGGGCAGCGGCAATAGAACAATTACAAATTTGGGGAGAGAGACTCAACATAGCTGTCATAGCTGGACAGAAGGATGGAGATCCAGGGGCTGTGGTTTATGATGGAATTCAATCTGCCCTGTCCAAAAATTATGATGTAGTGTTGATTGACACTGCTGGCCGGCTTCATACGCGCCATAACCTGATGGAAGAACTCAAAAAAGTTCACCGGGTTGCAGGAAAAGCCCTCCCAGGAGCTCCCCATGCTAGCTGGTTGGTAATGGATGCCACAACTGGACAGAATGCACTGCACCAGGCTGAATCCTTTATGGATGTTATCCCCCTGGATGGCATTATTCTCGCAAAACTAGATTCTTCAGCCAAAGGTGGCATGACATTTGCCATACAGGAAAAACTTAACTTACCAATTCTATATACAGGCTTAGGAGAAGGCGTTCAGGATCTGGTTCCATTTAGCCCGGACCAATTCGTATCTGGGATCCTAACTCAAAACTAAAATGACTATACCTCACAAACTCAAACGTTATGTCAAAGATTTTGACTTTTCCTACTGTTATGGGGTTTACCCAACGCTCGAGCTGATCGACTTCCAACCTGGAAATATCCTGGCTGTGCTTTTGCACTCAAAAGGTACAACTAACAAGGGAATCATAAAAATCCGACAGGCCTGTAGCAATTATCAGATTGAAGTGATTGAAAATGATAACCTGGTTGAAAAACTGGCCGATCGCGGAAATACTTACGCGATCGGAGTATTTAACAAATACAGCTCCCAACTCAGCCATCAACACAATCACTTGGTCCTGGTAAACCCATCCAGTATGGGTAACCTGGGAACGATTTTACGAGCAATGCTGGGTTTTGGATATTCTAACCTGGCGATCATTGAACCAGGAGCTGATCATTACGATCCTAAAGTAATCCGGGCATCGATGGGTGCCATCTTTCAGATCAATATCAAGAGATATCAATCATTTCCTGATTATTGGGGATCATATGGAGATCATCACCTCTACACCCTGATGACCAATGGTAAAATATCCCTTCCAGAAATAGCTTTCCAATCACCTCATGGATTAGTATTTGGATCAGAAGCCGGCGGGCTGCCAGATGAATATCTTGACTTTGGTACTAGTATCAAGATTCCATATGATAACCAGGTCGATTCCATCAATTTGGCATTATCCGTAGGAATCACCATGTTTCACAGTTATGTGAGTGATACTGATAATAATTGATAAATACTGCCTGAAAGGCAACAAGATACGGAGTATAAAAATGGACACACTTCATTCCATCCTGAAAGACAGCCAGCAAAAGTTCCAGAACTTATTGGAGCGTCTTTGACGTAGCTCAAAAAGAAATCAAACTGGAAAAATTACGGGTGGAATCCCAGGCCACAGATTTATGGGATAACCAGAACCGCGCCCGGCGGGTTATGAAAACCCTGGCAGCTTTAGAAAACGAAATCAAAGCCTGGAAAAAATTGGGGGGGCGCCTTTCCGATGCCCTGGAACTGGTTGGACTGGGGGACAAGACCCTCTTTGAGGATCTCAAAACTGAGGTAACCGCTATCCAGGCAGAAATCGGAAAAAGAGAATTTGACGCTATGCTCTCCGGCGATTTTGATAAGGGAGGGGCTTTATTAGCTATCCATGCCGGCGCAGGCGGCAATGATGCCCAGGATTGGGCTGAAATGCTCCAGCGTATGTATCTCAGATGGGCTGAAAAACGGGGATTTGAGACAGAGACTCTTGATATAACACCCGGTGAAGAGGCTGGTATAAAAAGTACAACCATATCCGTAGATGGTCCATACGCGTACGGTTACCTGCGCTCAGAAAAAGGTGTGCACCGTTTAGTGCGGATCTCTCCTTTTGACTCATCAAACAGACGTCATACTTCCTTTGTCCTGGTAGAAATTTTGCCTCAGGTTGAGGATGACAGCAGCATTAAAATCAATCCCAATGATCTGCGCATTGATACCTATAGATCTGCTGGTGCTGGAGGTCAGAGCGTACAAAAGAATGACACCGCTGTCCGGATAACCCATCTGCCCACCGGAATTGTGGCCAGCTGCCAAAATGAAAGGTCTCAAACACAGAATCGCGAAATGGCGATGAAAGTCTTAAAAGGTCGATTGCTGGAACTGAAGCAGAGGGAGCACAAAGAAAAAATCGATGAATTAAGGGGAGAATACCAAAAAGCAGAATGGGGCAGCCAGATTCGATCTTATGTTCTGCATCCCTATCACATGGTTAAAGACCACAGGACTGATTTTGAAGTCGGCAATACTGAAGCTGTTCTAGATGGTGATCTGGACCCTTTTATTGAAAGCTACCTGAGAAAAACCCTGGGAACAAAAGAATAATCATAACCTTCTTTAAGCTGCAAGTATTCTAGATGTCAAAAAGATATCTCACAGTTTTTGTTATGGACCAGGTGTTATCAAACATCCATGTATATCAAGGAGGTTTTAAATGGCAAGGAGGATTGGTCGGATCCTGATCGGAGTTATCCTTGTTTTGGTTCTCCTGGCAGGGATAACCACAATTATTGGCCCTCCTCTGGTTCGCCGGATTGCAACAAAATCCTTTCCTGTCGTTGATGGCGAGCTCCAAATTGCCGGCCTTGACAGCCCGGTAGAAATTTACCGGGACGCTTTTGGTGTTCCCCATATTTACGGATCAACTCATCATGACCTGTTTTTCGCCCAGGGATATGTACATGCCCAGGATCGATTCTGGCAGATGGATTTCTGGCGCCATCAAGGCGCAGGAAGGTTATCCGAGTTGCTCGGGAAACCCATGGTAGAAACAGATAAATTCCTTCGTACCCTGGGATGGGAGAGAGTAGCAATCCAGGAACTCACTTTGTTAAGCCCCGAACAACTCTTGATCCTAGAAGCCTATTCAGATGGTGTTAACGCTTATATTCAAGAAAAACCTGGAATAGAACTAAGTCTGGAGTATGCTTTTTTGCCGATTCTTAATCGCAGTTATACTCCAAAACCCTGGACTCCCTTGAACAGCCTCACCTGGAGCAAAGCCATGGCCTGGGATTTGCGCGGTAACTTAAGCACTGAAATTGATCGGGCTATGTTATTAAAAGATATTTCTTCCGGTCAGTTAGATTTCCTCTTCCCACCGTATCCACAGGACCATCCCGTGATCGTACCCGGTTTTACACTATCTGGATACATTCCAGATCAAAATGCTGACCAAGGATATGCTTCATCTCAAGATAAGGACAATATATCATTTTATGCTTATTCATATCTATTGAAATCCATCCAAGCCAAGGCAGAGAATCTGGATGCGATCAGCGGCGGAGGATTTGAAGCGATTGGATCTAACAGCTGGGCAATCAGCGGCGATCTGACAAATACCGGGAAACCTATTCTAGCGAATGACACACACCTGGGATCCCAAATGCCCTCGATCTGGTATGAGGTTGGTTTACACTGTCAAGAAAAAACTGATGATTGCCGTTTGAATGTTGCTGGATTCTCATTTGCAGGTGTTCCCGGAGTGGTCATCGGACATAATGACCGCATCGCCTGGGGTGTTACCAATGTTGGACCTGATGTCATGGATCTCTACATCGAAAAAATTAATCCAGACAATCACGCTCAGTATGAGATTAACGGGGAATGGGTTGAGATGGAAACTGTTATAGAAACGATCCAGGTTGCCGGGAAGGATCCAATTGAGCATGTGGTTTACCTTACCAGGCATGGTCCGATCATTGGATCAGTCTACGGCCTGGAAGATTTTGACCAGGATACCGGAATACGATTCCCTGAAAATTATGCCGTGTCCTTGCGCTGGACCGCCCTGGAACCAAGTTGTGTCTTCTGTGCCTTTTGGGAGTTTAACCTGGCTCAAAACTGGCAGGAATTCCGGAAAGCAGCAGAGAATTTTACAGTGCCATCCCAAAACCTGCTCTACGCAGACGTAGATGGCAATATTGCTTATCAAATGCCTGGCAAGATCCCGATTCGGATGGAGGGACATGACGGAATGCTTCCAGTCCCGGGATGGACCGGAAACTATGAGTGGCAGGGATATATCCCATTTGAAGAACTGCCATTTAGTCTTAATCCGCCAGAAGGTTATATCGTAACCGCTAATAACGCTGTAGTTGGGACAGATTACCCCTACTTGATCTCAGAAGGATGGGCAAGAGGTTACAGGGCGCAAGCCATTATTGACCTGATCAAAGGGGCTCCAGATCAAATATCAGTGGAATATATCAAGAGAATGCAGGGAGACAATCATGATTTACTGGCAGATTCCCTGGTACCAATCCTGCTGGAAATTAACTTTGGAGACTCTGACCTAATAGAAGCACAACAGCTTTTAGGTGATTGGGACTATCAGACGGATATGGACTCAGCGGCAGCAGCGCTATATATGGTCTTCTGGCAAAATTTGATCGATAATACTATCCAGGATGATCTGCCGGATTATTATCATGTCGGTGTCGGAGGCACTGCAAAGGAAATCATCCGTCTCCTTTCCATCCAGCCAGACAATGCCTGGTGGGATGACCCGTCCACTCCTGATAAAGAGGTGCTGGAAGATATCTTCCGGCTGACATTCGAGCAGTCCGTCCAAGAATTACAGAAAGAACTTGGCAAGGATATTTCTGTTTGGCAGTGGGGAGATCTGCATACAATAACCTTTGAAAACCAGGTCATGAACAGCTTTCCTTTCATTAAAAATGTTTTCAACCGGGGTCCGTTTCCTGCTTCAGGAGGGAGTTCGATCATTAATTCAACCGGATGGGATCCAGCTAATCCCTATGTAATTAACTGGCTGCCATCTCAACGGATGATCGTTGACCTGAATGACCTATCCAATTCGGTTTCAATTCACACCACCGGACAATCCGGGCATGCCTATCACCCTCACTATATCGACATGGCAGATTTATGGCGCAAGATCTATTATCACCCCATGCTCTGGACATCCGGACAAACCCAAAATCAGAATGAGTCCCTGTTAATACTCACCCCCTGACTCGGGTCTTGATTACATTGCTATAAAGGAGCTGATTTACCAGAACAGTAATCAGCTCCTTTATTTCTTTATATGGAGAAATCGTCAGGGGAAGAACCCAAAATCAGTGGATTATTCTGTTAAGCTTATCCTTGTGTTCCTGGTGGAAAATCTAGTGGACTCAAAACTGCAGATGGACCTCTATTAAGGACATGGGTATATATCATAGTTGCTTTTACACTTTTATGGCCGAGTAATTCTTGGACCGTACGTATATCATAATTATTTTCAAGCAAATGTGTGGCAAAGCTATGTCGAAATGTGTGAGGAGTCACTTGCTTTTGAATACCGGCTTTCCTTGCTGCAGCTTTCACAAATTTCCGCAGACTGCTGCCATGTCTGTGATGCCTTCGAAATATCCTGCTTCTTGGATCCTTGGATAAATTTTTTGAAGGAAAGACCCAGTGCCAGATCCATTCTTTGCTTGCATTGGGATATTTGCGAGATAGGGCGTGGGGCAAATACACTCCTTCAATTCCATTCTTTTGATCTTCTTCATGAAGCGCATTCACACCAATGAGATGTTCTTTGAGAGGGTCCTGCAGAGATTGCGGCAGCATTGTCATTCGATCTTTGTTGCCTTTGCTGTCCCTGACAACGATTTGAGACATTTCAAAGTCTAAATCCTTGATTAATAAATTAAGGCATTCGGACACCCTTAATCCGCTTCCATATAATAATTTTGCCATCAGTTTGTTTTCACCATGGAGCAGAGACAGGATTTTGTGAGCTTCTTTTGGATTGAGAACCGTTGGTAGGTGTTTGGAACCCCTTGGGCGCAAGGCCTTGATCTCGCCAAGATCTTTCTTTAAAATGTGCTTGTAAAGGTAGATTATAGCGTTCAATGCCTGGTTCTGCGTTGAGGGAGATACTTTACGTTCAACCGCTAAATATGTTAGGAATTCTCCGATCTCTATTTCACCCATTTCACCAGGATGGCGTTTATTATGATATAGGATGAAACGCTTAATCCAGGAAAGATAAGCCTTCTCCGTGCTATAGGAGTAGTTGCGTTGGCGCAGTGAATTACGGACTTGGTCAAGAAGTTTAGGTTTATTAGACATTAATCACCCCCGAAATATGTCTATACATAACAATTGTTTTGTATTGTTATTATATAATATAAGCGTATATCAGGCAAAATTGCTCGATTATCTTTGTTGAACTAAGCGCTTCGCGCAGGGGGAAAA
>CAYUXO010000009.1:44047-47852 GCA_964448865.1 uncultured Anaerolineales bacterium | reverse complement strand
ATGGCAAAATACAAACCCACAATGAGAATAATGGCACCAGCGATAACGATATAGGCATTGCTGACAAACATAGTTTAGTTCCTTTACTAATCCTATTTTAAGGATCAACAATATAACAGTAAAGGTCTCATGACAGGATTGATAGGATTCAGTACAAAATATTTGACGTTATTACACAGTTGTCTTATTTTGCAGTACACTCCAGGGAATAATGACCCTTACTTATTATTGATGGACAAATCATAAGCTGTCTTACAAATCTCGGTTAAATAGACACCCTGTAGAAGGATAATCAGCAAACTAAAAATGTCTGGATGTTTGCTGTCGTGTTAATTTTGGCAGCTCTGGAGATCTGGAATGGTTAGAACTCAAAATTTCCAGATAATGCCAAACAAGACATGATTTCTCAAGCTTTGGTTCAGCATAGTATTAAAGTAAATACTGGAAAACCTGAATAAAACTGAAACTATTCTAACAGGCGAAACAAACTCTCTCGAGATGGCAATCCTCTCGCTCCTTTTTTTCCAATCTTCAGGGCAGCTGCCGCATTTCCCCAGCGGGCTGCTTCCCGGAGATCTTTTTTAGCCAGGCAGGCAGCAATAAAACCGCCGTTAAAGGCATCCCCTGCGCCCAGTGTATCCACTACTTCAACTTCATAAGCCGGGTTAAAAAATAGGTCATCAGGAGAAACAACCAGCGCCCCTTCATCCCCCTGACGGGCAATCACAACCCGCTTGCCTGCTGACAACATTTCTGCCCCGGCTTGAATCGTACTCTTTCCGGTAAATGGAATAATTTCTTCAATCCCACTTCCAAAAACAACCTGGGATAAATCTATTGCATGATCAAACACCTTTCTTAACGAGCTGTCCAGCCCCCAGGATTCCAGGCGAAGGTTCAGATCAAGAGAAACAGTCAGTCCTGCCTCTTGAGCTAGTTCCATGGCTTTTAGCTGGGCAATTCTCACTGATTCTTCCCTTAAGCACAATCCGGTTGTATGCAGCCAGGAAGCGGATTTGAACATTTTTGGTTTTATGGAAGACGGACCCAGTTTTGTGTGCGCCCCACCCCTATCCGGCCAAACATATAAGCCCCGTTCTCCATCGGGATAGATGAGAGCCATAACCATCGAAGTAAAGGCATCCTGAACCAGATAAGTTTCTCTAGTATCCACTCCCTCATTTTTGAAATCATTTAGAACCCAACGACCGTATCCATCATCCCCAACGGTCCCGATAAAAGAGGTCTTTACTCCCAGGCGCGCCAGGGCTACTGCCACATTTGCCGCCGTACCCCCCCCATGCAATTCCAGAGCAGAATCTCTGGGAATTGAGTTGCCTGGAGACCGCTTGACCAGAGGAATTACCAGGTCCACATTGGCATCACCCAGTACAAGAACCCGAGATTTATTCATTTCTGTGCGCTGCCTTTTGAAGCCTCGACAAATTTACGAATTTTATCGAGGTCCTTTCGGAACCCGCCATCGGGCAGATAATGATTGGTATGGGTCAGGGAATCCACAGCCCAGGGCTGAACATATTTGATCGCCTCGGCCACATTCTCAGGAGAAAGGCCACCCGCCAGGATTACCGGGATCTTCAATTCCTGAATTATCCTGCGGCTGATATTCCAATCATGCGTTACACCAGATGCCCCAATTCCGGCGATATCAGGAGCCTGGGTATCCAGAATAAGATAATCTGCCACCTCCTGGTATGACAAGGCAACTTCCAGGGCATCAGAGCCCGCTATTGAGATTGCCTGCATGATTGGCATATCCGGTAATAGGTCTCGCAGCTCAAGAACCGCCTGGGGGGGAATGGAATTCTCCAGGCCGCAAAGATGCAAAATATCAGGCTGGACCGCCTTGACCATATTCTCGATTGCTTTAAAATCCGATTCGACCGTTAATGCAACACACGCCGCAGATCCACCAACCCTATCAACGATTGCCCTCCCGGTATTAAAATCAATCTCTCCTGGCAAGCCAATGCTGCTGGGAGTGATTCCAATATGATCAACTCCCAGGGAAACTATCTCCAATGCTTCCTCAACAGTCTGCATGGTATAAATTTGAACTTTCACAAGCAGCTCCTATTATTGACCAGGTCCTTTATCTGATTCCCCCTCATCCCTATTATAGAATACTCCGGGAAAAAATCTAAGTGGTTGGGGGACCTCCGAGGTCCTTAATCCATACCCAACCAATCATCTGGTATAGTAGTATGAAGTTTCCAGTGCTATCTGTAAGCGTTATCATCAATTTACTAAACCCTTTTTTATTGGTAGAGGTAGATCATGTTTCATTGGCTGCAGAATTTTCCACATTCATTAGAGATTATTTATCACCTCTTCGAAGTCGGGCTCAGCCCGCTAAAACGCTGGTTTAATCCCGGCGGTCGGGGTGAACCACTTGTAATTGCCCTTGAAAAAACCGGAAAAACGGTTGTTTTTAACTGCAAAATGTGCGGGCAGTGCATTCTGCACAGCACGGGGATGACCTGCCCCATGAACTGCCCCAAATACCTCCGCAATGGTCCTTGCGGCGGAGTGCGCGCAAACGGCCACTGCGAAGTCAAACCTGAAATGGTGTGTGTCTGGGTGAACGCCTATGAACGTTCGTTGAGAATGCCTCTCTACGGTCATCAATTTGCCGCGCTGCAACCGCCCCTGAACAATCAACTCAACGGGACTTCATCCTGGATAAATATGTTCCACGGCATTGATACAAAACTTCCAGAGGGCTGGGCAAATACCAGGGACATCCCGGTGAACTTTATCAAGGATGGACCCCGTGTCTAATGGATCTAAAGCCCCCTGCAGCCGTCTTGAAGATATCCTGAGAGCCGGTCATTTTGCAGTTACTGCAGAGCTGAACCCCCCGGACAGCGCTGACCCCGAAGATGTCTACCGGGCTGCTAGCGTTCTGGCAGAGGTATGTGATGGTATCAACGCTGTGGATGCTTCTGGAGCTAACTGCCATATTTCCAGTGTAGCCATGTGCGCCTTATTGACCCGGGTAGGTTATGAACCAGTCTATCAGGTCACCTGCCGGGATCGCAACCGGATTGCCATTCAGGGTGACATGCTGGGTGCGGCTGCTATGGGGGTATTGAACGTACTTTGTTTAACCGGAGATGATGTCACAGCTGGCGATCAGCCGGAAGCTAAACGTGTTTTTGATTTTGACTCCATCCAATTGCTGCGCACAGCCCGAACCATGAGGGACGAAGCTGTGTTTCTCAGCGGTAGAAAAATCACCACACCGCCCTGCTTTTTCCTAGGTGCAGTCGCCAATCCTTTTGTGCCGCCCTATGATTGGCGTCCTCAGCGTTTAGCTAAAAAAATAGCCGCCGGAGCTCAATTCATCCAAACCCAATATTGTTTTGATCTGTCAAGATTCAGGGAATATATGGGGCAGGTCCGGAATCTGGGTTTAGATAAACAAGCCTTTATCCTGGCTGGTGTGGGACCTTTAAAATCAGCTGGCGCAGCGGAATTCATGCGCGCCAAAGTGCCCGGTGTGATTATTCCGGATGAAATTATCGATCGCCTGAAAAAAACTCCCAAAGAAAAACAGCAAGAAGAGGGGAAAAAGATCTGTATTGAGTTAATTCAGCAGATCCAGGAAATTGAAGGAGTTGCCGGGGTACACATCATGGCCTACCGGCAGGAAGAATTGGTGGCAGAAATTGTTGAGGGTGCTGGATTACTGCCCAGGCCTATCATCTAAAGAAATCTGATGGAAATTGAAAAACTATCCATATTCCTCAAAGGATTTCGGACATTGGAAAAAAAGACGCTC
>CAYUXO010000009.1:0-43947 GCA_964448865.1 uncultured Anaerolineales bacterium | reverse complement strand
TGCAGGTGCAATTTTACCCCGAGTTGGTTTTTTGTCAACCATTGAGGCTCAGGGGTTCGATTTTGATTGGATTAAATTCCAAAATGCAACACGGGGAATGTTTATTCATTTCCGAAGCCATGCTATAATTCGGGCAGGTATTTTATATGATTCTCTTTCAAACTGCTCCCAATCCTGCCACACTTCCCCTAAATTATTGGGGGTACTCTATTCCTCTGATTCTGGTATGTATTGCCGCCCTGATCAAAGTCGTGATCAAATGGCAACAGGGCAGATTCCCCCAGGGTTATCGGATGATAATAGGCTTAGCTGGCCTGACGCTCTTGAGATTGATAATATTTATATATACATATATTTCCTGGCGTGAAATGTCATCTTTCACTCCTGGCGTGTTGGTTGTGGATCAGGCAGCCTCATTAATTAGCATTATGATCATTTTCTGGTTTTGGAATTTCCCTGAACCCAGTCGAGGGGCTGACCCAATAATATTGGCTTTGATCGCCTTTACAATTCTTCTCGCTGCTGCCCAAGTCACTGTTATGCCAAACCTGCTCAATGAATACACCGGATCAATCTCATTCTGGCAGGGTCTTTCGATTGCTTCCCTGGTAATCGGCGTTGGACTCATTTTCATTCGTAAACCTAATCTCTGGGTTTACGGTATAGCCATGGGATTTATTCACCTCCTGGGATCAAGTTCAGCCCTGCTCACATCTAACCTGGATCTACTCCATTTGGCCCAGTTAACTGCGTACCCACTCTTGTTGGTACTGGGAGATCGTTTCCCGATCGGTGAAAGTCTGGCAGATGAATTAACCGAAGTAACTGTTGAACAAAGTCGAAGTAGAGTCAGCGTTGAATACGACAAGCTCGGTTTAATTCAAAAATTATTTGACGAGAAGGATCAGGCGGGGATCCTTTACAAGATCGCTCAGACCACAGCCTATCTTATCCTGGCAGATCTTGCCCTGATAATTGATACGCCGGACGAACACGGGAAAATGCGCATCATTGCCGGATATGATTTAATCCGTGAAGAACCCCTCCAGGCACTCACCCTGGACAGCCGCTCCATTCCCCTCTTGTCCAATTACATCCAGCGAGGGAAATTACTTCACATACCAGCAAGCAGCACTTCTCGTGACTTATCCCATCTATCCAAAATGCTTCAGTTATCCAAGCCCGGACATCTGCTGGCAGCTCCGGTACATGTCCCTGGAACCAATAAAACCATTGGGGTTGTTTTATTCTCGCCCTTTTCGAATAGACCCTGGACCAAGGCAGACCAAAACTATATCCTATTATTATGCAAATTATATGAAGCCGCCTTCAGCCATCATCTGATATCTCAGGATGGAGAATCTGATAACGTAAAAAGCACTATCAGGGATCTCACCTCCCAGCTGACTCTAATAACACAAGATAAACAAGATCTCAAAGACGAAATGGCTCTGCTTTCCAAGAATCACCAAAACTTACTTCTCGATCAGGATGTATTACAAACCAAATATGAACAGCTGCGGGGCTGGGGCAATTCTCTTGAACGCCACCTGGCCATGTTGGTGGATCTATCAGAAAAGGAATCCACCGAGGCTCTCAGGAAATATATCGGAGTAGTTGAAAAAGAAGTTCAGCAAGCCAGAGAGGACCAAGCTGAAATCAAGATAGCGGCAGAAATCACCGCTGATCCGGAACCTGAAGAAATGGATCCAGATAGTTCTAGACCGGCGAATCTTAGAGAAGCGATACAAGACTGCCTTGAAAATGCACAGGCAGATATAGATGAAAAAGAAATAACAACTTCAATGGACCTCCCAGATGATCCTCCTCTTTTGAACATGAACCACGCCCTATTCCGGGAGATCTTTTCTTTCCTGGTTGCCAACGCCATTGAAGAAAACGATCAGGGCGGAGAGATTATTATCAAGACCCAGATCTACGAGGAAGATCAATCACAACATTTTGCGCATATCAATATCACTGATCACGGTGGTGGATATTTCCCTGATGAGATTTCAGCGGTACTGAATGACCATCTGACAATGGATCAGCAGGAAAATTTAAACCAGGTGATGACCAACTTGTACGTCACAAAAAATCTGATTGAAAATGAAGGGGGAAGGATGTGGGTGGAGAGCAAACCGGGGGAAGGAACGACTGTGAGTTTGCTATTATCTTTCCTTTAGCTTTATCCGGAGAAAACCACAGCTTTGGAACAATTCTTGCTACCTAAGGGCTCAGATAGTCCGGACCGGGTTGTCTTTACATATCCAGGTGCAGCGGCCCAGCATAAACCCATTGTATACTGGTCCTCTAAACAGTTAAGGAGATTTTAACCATCTCCCAGTAAAAGAGCAGTGATGTTTAAGAATAAAAGATATTTGATAATCATTGGTTTGGTAATCATGATCCCAGTGTTATGGGGAGGTTTGACCTTTGCAGCTGCGCCAAAAACTAAAATGGCGCTGATCAAAGCCCCAGCCGGATCCACACCAACAGCCACTGCATTTCAGCCGTTAGCCTCAACAGAAACCTATATCCCAACCGATTACCCTACCCCTGTTCCAACAGCCACTCCAACGCCGATAAAGATCAAACCATCCAGCCATGATTCGGGAGCAGATCCTATTCCCCAGCCCGACAATCAAATTAATATCATGATATTGGGATCAGATCAAAAATATAAGGGCTATATCGGTCGCACGGATGTCATTATCCTGTTGACAATCAATACTAAAGACAAAACAGTAAATGTCACTTCGTTCCCAAGAGACCTATACGTGTACATTCCTGGATGGACCGATCAACGGATTAACACTGCCTTTGCCCATGGTGGTTTTAAAACACTTCAAAAAACACTAATGCATAATTTTGGTTTTGAGCCTGATTATTATATTTTGATCAACCTGTGGGCATTTGAGTACATTGTGAACGATCTTGGCGGCATTAATGTTTATGTTCCCCGTACAATTTGTGATGATAAATGGGGGGGAGGATTGACTCATTGTGTTAATCCTGGCAATTATCATTTTTATGGCCGTGAGGCTCTGTGGTACGTCAGGTCCAGGAAGACAACAAATGATTTTGATCGCAATTATCGTCAGCAGCTGGTTCTCGAAGCAATCTTTCAACGTTTATTTTCTCTTAATACACTTACTAAAATACCAAAATTATATACTACCTATGTCAATAATGTCACTACAAACCTCGATCTGGGCACAATCGTTTCCCTGACAACGACCGGGGTCAAATTATCAGAATCCTCCCGAATCAAACAGTATTATATTGACCAGAAAGCGGTACGTTCCTGGGTGACTCCGGGTGGAGGCCAGGTACTTCTACCCAACTTTAATGCCATCAGGGGAATATTGAAGAATGCACTGAATTCTCCTTGATATCAATATTCGGTCTCAAAGAGGGGTATAAAAACAGTGTTAATAAATAAATTAAGTGAGGTTGAACTATGTTAACCGGAAAAGGAATGTTTATCTGGAAGATCCAGAGCTGTCATAAGGGTGACATAAGTGAAATTCTCCGGAAAGCCGTCAAGGCAAACTACAGCCATGTACTGATCAAAATTGCCAACGGGATTTACAGTTACAATTATGATTGGGAGAAACAAATCGATCTGGTCCCTCCTCTCGTTTCCGCATTAAAAAGTGAGGGTATCCAGGCTTGGGGTTGGCATTATCTCTTTGGCGATCAACCGGGGCAAGAAGCTCAGAAAGCCATCAGCCGCATCCGAGAATTGGGTGTAGATGGATATATACTTGATGCCGAGGGTCATTATAAGGGTAAATTCAGCTCAGCAAAAACTTTTATGAGCCAGCTTAAAGCCGCTATCACTGATATACCCATCGGCCTTAGTTCTTACCGCTATCCATCCTACCATCCCCAACTTCCCTGGGATGAATTCCTGGAAAAATGTGATCTAAATATGCCCCAAGTTTACTGGATGCACGCGAATAACCCCGGAGCTCAGCTGAAAAGAAGTATTACCGAGTTTCAGAACATGAAATATACTCCCCCAATTTTTCCGACGGGGGCTGCATTTACAGAATGGGGCTGGACACCATTGGTTACGGAAGTGCAATCATTTATGCAAAAGGCAAAAGACTGGAACCTGCCGGGGGTTAACTTTTGGGAGTGGTCCAACCTGCATAATAAACTACCTGCCAAGTTCTGGCAGACAATCCGAGATTTTGAATGGGATGCGGGACCTAAACCTCCCAAGGATATCGCTGAAATACTGTTCCAGGCGCTCAACGCCCACAATCCTGATCAGATCCAGGCTCTCTACCGGGATGAAGCAGTCCATATTTCCAGTGAACGCACAATTCAAGGAAGAACTGCCATCAAGAGCTGGTTCAATTCTTTGCTTACTGAGATTCTTCCGGATGCAACCTTCACGCTGGCTGGATATAGCGGAACTGGAAATATCCGGCATATCAACTGGAATGCAAGTTCAACAGTTGGCAACGTTCAAAATGGCAGGGACACACTGGGTCTAATTGACGGCAAGATCGCTTATCATTTCTCAGAATTTACCGTCAGTAAATAAACCAGTCCATCATCAGCTCCCAGAAACCGATCAGACCATTTCCCAGGGAATAGTCAACAAAGTCACCTGATCATTGTCACGCATTTCCACAACTTCCTTGCCCTTCTGGGCAACCCGGGTTTGCAAGGGGGCGTCATCCAAGCGGGTTGATCTCGGTGCAAATTTATCCAGATGAACAGTTACCCGCATTGTCCCTTTCCCTGCTGTCATTCCTACCAGGGAATCACCTTCCGGTAATTTCCAAGCGATTACACCTTTTCCATAACGTCCCTGGAGGGGGAAACCATCCTGCTGAACTCGTTTGGCTCTTCCAGACGCGGTTAGGAAATATAGTTCACCTTTCTTAGGCAGAGTTTCCATACCGATAATCCGATCACCTTTGGAAAGTTTCATGCCGTTTACTCCAGCAGCTACTAATCCCATTGGCCTGACATCATCTTCATTAAAACGGATCGCCATGCCCTGGCTGGTCGCCAGGAAGATATCTTTGCTGCCATCGCTTAATCGAACTGATATTAATTTATCGTCTTCATTTACTTTTACCAGAGTGAAGAGTTGAGCAGATGGGCCAGGCAGTTCGCTGATTTCGCTCTTTTTTAACATGCTCTGCTCAGTGATTGTGACAACATGCCAGGATTGGTCTCTTTTATCTTTCGGGGGCAAGCCAAATACTGATCTCAATTGAGCTCCATTATTAAAAGGAGTTAAGTTTGAAAAGTGAGTTCCCTGACTGGGCTTTGCCGCTTCAGGCACGGCGTGGGCAGGGATCGCTGCTGTTTGCCCCTTCTCCGATACCAGGAAAAGAGTATCCCGGGTATTGACCCTCACCAACCAGTTGGGCACATCCCATCCGCTGGGTCGGGGAAGATCATCTCCAGGTGACCGGGAGATCAGACCATCGCGATTAATCATGACCCAGACGTTTTCTGATGGTGTCAACTGAGACAACTGCATCGGAGCGGCATCAAGGCCGCCTTCCACCATAGCTATCTGGGTTCTACGCCCATCGCTGAATTTCTCTTTGATCTCCTGTAGTGATTGGGAAATCACTTCGCGTATTTTCTTGGGAGATTTCAGTAAAGCCGAAAGCTCTTTGATGTTCTTCTTGATCTGTTTATATTCATCATCGATCTTCTTGCGCTCCATTCCTGCCAGTCGTCTCAATGGCATATCCAGAATTGCCTGAGTTTGAATTTCTGTCAAAGAGAATTCTCGCATCAGGTTATTACGGGCAGTTTGAGCAGAGCGGGATTTCCGGATCGTATCAATCACTGCATCCAAGTTGTCCAAGGCTGTTGTCAAACCCTCAAGGATATGTTCTCTTGCCCGGGCTTTTTTCAAATCAAACTGACTGCGCCGCTTAACGATATTAAGGCGATGCTCAAGATAAACAAGCAAAGCTTCTTTTAGATTGAGCAGTTTCGGCTCATCATCAATCAGAGCCAGGATAATAATGCTGAAAGTGTTTTCCAGGGTTGAACGTTTGAAAAGGGCTTCGAGAACTTCTTCCGGCTGGGCGGACTTTATCAATTCAATCACGATCCGCATACCCTGGCGGTCAGATTCGTCTCTCAAATCTACAATGCCTTCCAGTTCTTCATCACGAACCAATTTGGCAATTCGTTCCAGAACAGTGACTTTTTTTGTCATGTAGGGAATTTCAGTTATGACTATCCGATGCCTGCCCCGGGACATTTCTTCCACGATGGCTTTGGCTCGGACCCTGACCTTGCCCCGACCTGATCCGTAAGCACTCTTTAATCCGCTGCGGCGCTGATCTTCAATTATCACGCCCCCTGTGGGAAAATCCGGCCCCTGAATAAATTGGGTAAGTTCTTCTACCGTGATCTTGTCCATCGTCTTCCAGTTGTTTAGCATAAAATCGAGTGCGTCAACTACTTCCCCAAGATTGTGGGGAGGGATACTGGTCGACATACCGACAGCAATACCGGTAACGCCATTAACCAGCAAATTCGGGAAAGAAGCTGGAAGCACGCTAGGTTCCTGCAAAGTTCCATCAAAGTTTTCCCGGTAATCAACGGTATCTTTCTCAAGATCTTCCAGCATCAAGATTGCCGGGGAAGCCATGCGGGCTTCTGTGTAACGCATAGCGGCAGGCGAATCTCCATCAATCGAGCCATAGTTGCCCTGGCCATCGATCAAAGGATAACGCATGGAAAAATCCTGCGCCATACGGGCCATAGATTCATAAACAGCCATATCACCATGGGGATGGTATTTTCCCAAAACCTCTCCGACAATTCGAGCAGATTTTTTATAAGCTGTCTCAGGACCCATGCTCATTTCATGCATGGCATAAAGAATGCGACGGTGAACAGGTTTTAATCCATCCCGAGCATCTGGAAGGGCCCGGGAAACAATTACGCTCATAGCGTAATCAAGGTATGCCTGCTGCATTTCATCATCAATATCAATCGGTCGAATCAGACCAAAATCCATACTCCCTCCAGTTAGAACACAACACGGAATACGACGGCTGCGGTACTCTCTCCACGTTGCGTATTCCGTAATTTTTCCACTTCGGTGTAGATTCAGGGAATTTAACCGATGAAATTATAACATGAAAAGCATCTCTATTTTGGAACATAAGCCGTTAGGGGATGATATTAAATAAAAAAGGATACGGTCTCCTATAGGAAACCGTATCCTGAATGCACGTAAATTAAGCTGATCAGTCTTGATCTTCTTCTACAGCTTCGGTCTCAACTTCACCAGCAGCGGTAACTTCGACTAACTCTTCAACTGTCAGATTAGGATCCAGTGCCATTTCAGTTTCTTCAACCTCATCCTCTTCAAGTTCGTTTCCCTGGGAGAGTGGCCCCCCCCTGAAACCAGTTCCAGCCGGAATTAATTTACCGATGATCACATTTTCCTTCAAACCGAATAATGGATCTTCGTCCCGGTTGATTGCAGCCTGAGTCAAGATCTTGATGGTGTGCTGGAAAGAAGCAGCCGAAAGGAATGAATCTGTGTTCAGGGCGGTTTTGGTAATCCCCAATAGAATATCTTCGTATTTTAATGGGCGTTTACCTTCCTGGAGCAAAGCCTCGTTTTCCTGCATGACCCCAATCCGGTTGCTCAGTTCCCTGGGCAATGTATCTGAATCACCCGAATCGGTCACATTTACGCGGGACATCATTTTAGCAATCACGATCTCAAAATGTTTGTCATGAATGGTCTGTCCCTGGGAACGATAGACTCTCTGGACTTCTGTAAGCATATACTGCTGGCAGGCTTCCCGCCCGCTGATGCGCAATATATCGTGGGTGTTCAGAGACCCCTCAGTCAACCGTTGGGCAGGTACAACCATTTCACCTTCCTCCACGGCTATACGGGCATTGCTCGGTATTTCGTAATACTTTTCATCCTTGACCTCGTAAGACACGATGATAGTCCTCTTCTCAATCCGAACCCGTCCGGCATTCATGGCATGGATTTGGTTATCTGCATCCAGGGAAGCTAAAAGATCACCTTCTTCGACTTTATCTTCATCTTTTACGCGTTTGCGCCAGCTTTTCTCCAGCTCATAAGCATCACTAATCATCTCGCTGTGAATAACCCTAACCACACGCATATCACTGTATCGATCAGATTTCTCAATGCTGACTTTGCCAGCTATTTCTGTCAATACGGCTTCGCCTTTGGGGGCTTTTCGGGCTTCAAACAATTCTTCAACCCTGGGTAGACCGGTTGTGATATCACTGGCTGCAGCCACACCACCAGTGTGGAAAGTTCTCAGAGTCAGCTGAGTTCCAGGTTCACCAATTGATTGGGCTGCAACAATACCTACTGTAGCACCTTTCTGAACAGGTTCCCCACGACCTAAATCGAGACCATAACACTTGGCACAAAGTCCATACTCCAGCGTGCAGGTCAGCGGTGAGAATACCCGCACACTCTCAACACTAGATCTCTGGATCTTACGGGCATTTTCCCGTGTTACCAGGGTATTCTTTTCAAAAAGGATCTCACCGGTTTCATCATCTACAACATGGTCTGCCAAAACCCGGCTGAAGACCCGCTCTTGCAGAGATTGTCCAGCGATATCATCGGCCCGGGAAAGCACTATCGAATTTTCTGTTCCGCAGTCATCATCGTTGATGATTGCGTCCTGTGAGACGTCAACCAGTCTCCTGGTTAAATAACCGGCATCTGCAGTTCGCAGAGCGGTATCAGCCAAACCTTTTCGGGCACCGTGGCTGGAAATGAAATACTCCAGGGCGGTAAGACCTTCGCGGAAACTGGACAAGATCGGAAGAGGAATGATCTGACCGGAAGGATCTGCCATTAAACCTCGCATACCTGCCAGCTGAGTAACCGGACCAAAACCTCCCTTGGTTGCTCCCGAAACTGCCATAACAGCCATATTTCCATGAGGATCCATGTTTGCCTTAACGGCTTTACCCACAACAGCTGTGGTTTTCTGCCAGATATCGATGACTCGATCATCCTGTTCCTGCGCGGTCAACAAACCCCGTCGGAAACTGCGTTCCACAGCGCGGACCTTTTCAAGTGATTCTGCGATAATCTCTTCTTTTTCAGGAGGGATCATCAGGTCAGACACGGAAATAGAATAACCAGATTTAGTGGCAAACTCAAAACCCAGGTCCTTGATTTGATCTGCTGCCCTGGTGGTTGTATCGTTATCGCAGATCTCGTAAATTTCTGTAATCAGATCTTTGACATCACCCTTAACCAACTCCCGGTTTACAAATTGAACTTCTGGTGGCAGGGCCAGGTTAAATATCGTCCGACCCACTGTGGTATCCAGAATTCGTTCAACTGGTTCATCAAGCCGCTCGCCTTCATCGTCATACCAAGTTTTTGCCAGCAGTTTGATCTTGGTGGGAATTTTCACCCGATCGAGGTGATAAGCGACTTCAACTTCATCAGTTGTTGAGAATATCCGTCCATCTCCTGGATAAGATCGTTCATCATCCCGGGTGAGGAAATACACACCTAAAACCATATCCTTGGAAGGCGCGATAATCGGCTCACCATTGGCTGGTTTGAGAAGGTTTTTAGTTGAAAGCATTAGTTCCCGAGCTTCTTTCACAGCTCGTTGAGAAAGCGGCACATGAACAGCCATCTGGTCACCGTCAAAGTCGGCATTAAAAGCCGGGCAAACCAAGGGATGGAGCTGAATTGCACTTCCTTCGATCAATTGCGGTTCAAATGCCTGAATACCCAGGCGGTGGAGGGTGGGAGCCCGGTTGAGCAGCACAGGGCGGCTCTTAACGGCTTCTTCGAGGGCTTCCCAGACCTCAGGGCGGTTGCGTTCAATTAACCGTTTCGCGCCTTTGACATTAGTTGCAAAACCACGCTTTTCAAGAATTGAGATCACAAATGGCCGGAACAACTCAAGAGCCATTTTCTTGGGAAGGCCGCATTGGGACATTTCCAGTTTCGGACCGGATACGATCACCGAACGTCCGGAGTAATCCACCCGTTTTCCGAGCAGGTTCCGGCGGAATCTGCCTTTTTTACCTTTAAGCATATCACTGAGTGATTTTAATTCCCTGCGTCCCCGGCGGGAAAGAGCTTTACCCCGCTGGGAGTTATCAATTAAAGAATCTACAGCTTCCTGGAGCATGCGTTTTTCATTCCTGACAATGACGTCAGGTGCACCCAGCTCAAGAAGGCGTTTCAGTCGGTTGTTTCGGTTAATCACACGCCGGTACAGGTCATTGAGATCGGAGGTGGCAAATCGGCCGCCGTCAAGCTGAACCATAGGCCTCAGATCAGGAGGAATAACCGGTAAAACGGTCAGAATCATCCATTCAGGCTGATTTTCAGTATTCTGGAAAGAATCAACCACCTTCAGGCGCTTGATAGCTTTCTTTCGTTTTTGCTTGCTTCCTGTAGTCCGGATTTCATTCCAGAGCTCTTTTGAAAGGGCATCCAGGTCCAGGCGTTTAAGAATATCATAAAACGCCTCAGCGCCCATTTCAGCCTGGAAAATCTGACCCCAATGGGATCGAAGCTCACGAAATTCCGCTTCTCCAAGAAAAATCAATGGTTGGAGATCAAGCAATTCTTCCCGGAGTCGTTTGTATTCAGATTGAGCAGAGTCTATTGCCTGGTGCAGGTTATCGCGCAGCTGGCTAATTTCCTGGGTTGTTTCTGCCCTGACCCGGGCCACATCAAGCTTGATATGTTCCAGCTCATTATCCCGGGCTTCCTGGATACTCTCTTCAATTTCTTCCAGACGCTGTTTAACGACTTCCTGAATGTTGGCAATATGGGCTGTACTGATCTTTTTTCCCTTTTTGACGATCACTACTTCAGTTTCAGGGAAAATCAAATCATCTTTGGCAGCCTCGTCGATGCTGCCCTGGAGCATTTTTTCAATACGCTGGCCATGCTTAATAACAGGCTCTAAATCAGAAGCAACTTGTTCATCAAAACGGTTTTTTATTTCATCTTGTTTGTCTTCTAACTCAAGCAATTTATCTTGCCGTTCGATTTCTTTCAGTTTAATTTCTTCACTGAAATCCGATCCAACATCTCCTTCGTCAGAAGTAAAGCGGGTATCTAATTGTTCAAGGGCTTTTTCCCGACCATCTTCATCCACATATGTGACAACATACTGGGCAAAATATAGTACCCTGTCGAGATCTCTGCGGGACATATCCAGCAAGCGTCCCAAGATGGAAGGGATTCTGCGTGAGAACCATAAATGCGCTACCGGGGCAGCCAACTCAATATGCCCCATACGCTCCCGGCGGACTGCTGAGCGGGTAACTTCCACGCCACACTTATCGCAGACTATACCTTTATAACGTATGTTTTTGTATTTTCCGCAATGACACTGATAATCGCGGGTTGGGCCAAAGATGGCTTCACAGAATAAACCATCTTTCTCTGGCCTTAAGCGCCGGTAGTTAATGGTTTCTGGTTCAAGGACTTCCCCGTAAGACCAGCTGCGGATGATTTCTGGTGAAGCTAACCCTATTCGAAGTTTTTGTATCCCCTTACTTTTCACTCGAAAACCTCCTGTATTCTCGCACTGCTTTCCACGACATCAAACCGCTGAATTGACATTCCCTCACCAGATCACTTCAATATCTGCCATTTACTCAAAAGATTCCTGTTCTGATAACTCCAGCTCGAGAAATCAGTCGGAAAAGGCCTGCAATTATATCCATTTTGAGATCTGTTTGTGTCCAATAAATGGCACCACCAGGCAGAACAGATGTTTTAGTACCAGCACGCACTAAAGCAAGCGCAAAAGAGTACGCTCTTAAGCGCCCGCATTATGTGAGGGGAATAATAATTAACATGCAACTGACAATTATACAATCTGGAAGGGTCTCAGTCAAGAGGTCTTACATGCTTTAACCCAATCCACTTTATCCTTGATTTCCCCCTCAAACGTTCAATTTTGAATGCAGGTTCAGTCTACCATAATATCAGGCAACTTTCCATACTCATTCTGAGTGTATTTTTCTTTCGGGGCGAAGAATAGGAATGGCCAAATAAAAGGTACTTCCGGAACCTAACTCACTTTCCACCCAGGCATTTCCCCCATGCCGTTCCGCGATAGATTTGACAATTGCCAGCCCTAATCCAGTTCCTGCTTGTTTATCTTTCTCTCGACTTTCCACACGGTAGAACTTTTCAAAGAGTCTCTGTTGATCTACAGGAGAGATACCAATTCCTGTATCTTCTACTTCAAATATGATCCGTCCATCTTCCATCTTGTACCGGACCCAGATCTCACCACCCTGCTGGTTAAAGTTAATAGCGTTATCCACCAAATTTCTGAGAGCCTGTTGGAGTAATGCTTTGTCAGCGGATATGAAGGGTATGGTCTGATTTGGGGAAGAAATTTGCAAGTTGATTTTTTTCTGTGAAGCCCTGATTTTAAATGTGTCGGTCACTTCAGAGATAATATCCGGAGCTGAAACCATATCCAATTTTAAACCGACTTCCGCTTCAATTCTACCCAGGTCAAGAAGATTTTGAACCAGGTGAGACATACTCTCCACCCCGATAATGATCTTATGCACATAATTCTGCTGCTGATCATTAAGCTCTCCTACCATCTCCAACATGGTGGCATAACCTCGCATTAAAGTCAAAGGAGACCGCAAGTCATGACTTACCGTGGCAACAAAATCAGATTTCAGCTCGTCCATTTCCTTAAGCTGGCTGATATCTCTTAACACACAGACACTTCCCAGGTGGTGGTCGCCAGAATGGACTGGCGATGCTGTGGCCAGGAACACACGCCCATCATCCAATTTTATCTCCCGGGATGTTCGGCCCGCCGGGGGACCATTAATAAGTTCAATAAGTTCCTGATGATCGGTTAATTGTTCAATCGATTCTCCAATTCCATGATCAATTTCAATACCCATCAGCTCAGCAGCAACAGGATTGGTCAGCAGCACCTTGTTTTGATGATCCAAGACCAGAATTGGATCCGGTGTTGATGCCAGGATTGCAGCCAGCCTTTTCCGTCCGATTTCAGCCCGACCAAATAAGGAGGAATTTGATACTGCCAGGGCTGCCTGACCTGCCATGGTGACAATATAGCGAACTTCACTGTCCAGGAAATTATGCGGTTCAATGTATGCCAACCAAATAACACCGAAAAACTGCTGCTCGTGCTGAAGAGCAACGATCAGAATTGCGCCTGGAACCAGATCATCTTCATTTATCTCCAACAGCGGCATACGGGCTGGATTACTGAGCAAAATCGGAGATCGAGTTCGGGCAAGTTCCAGGATCTGGGAATCAAGAAACGCAAAAGTAGTTGTATCCTCTCCACTTCCAATTGAGGTTGTTTGATTATCTTCAGATAAACCCTCCGGCCAGATATCTGCATCCAGGACGATTCTGGCCGAACTGGCTCCGATTTCAAGGGCTGATTTCAGGATGATGGCAACAGCATCTCCCATCTCCAATGATGAGGCTACACCTTGGCTGACAGTCAGCAATCGATTCAATTCAACCATGCGATTCTTCAGACTTCGTCGCATTTTTTCAAACGCCCGCCTGAGCTGACCAACTTCATCTACTCGCGGGGTTAAGCGCAAAGGATGATCCAACTCTCCTTTGGCAATCCGGTCAGCTTCAACTGTAAGCACTCCCAGGGAATCCGCCACAGTACTTATTCCTATGTACATAACGGCCATGGTTATAAGCGCAATTAATAACACGACTCCGGAAAGCGGGGCAGCCAGATCAAGTGCCAGCTGTTGAGCCTGGACAGCAGGCAGCGTCAGCATAACAGCCCAGGGGCGGCCCAGCGCAGCCCGAATATATACAAGATATTTGATCCCATCGGCTGTGGTTTGTTTTGAGAATACCTCTTCATAACGCAGATCAAAAACAGGAAAGAACAATCCATCAAGATCTTCGTTGGAAGAATAAAGCACCCTTCCCTGTTCATCCAATAGATAACCTACCCCTCCCATTTCATTAATCGCTCTTAAATCGCTCAGGATGGGTTGGGTAAATGGATTGGTCTCCAGGTCTACCAGGCCTACCAGTACACCGCCCTGCCCGTTATCTTCACTTGAGATACTGCCCATAAAGGTAATCACTGTCTTGTTTCCTGTGCCTGATGGCGGAGAAACATATACCTGCACTGGAACACCGTTCAAAGCAGAGTTTAAACCAGCCAGGAAGTCAGGAGAAAATGAGCTTTCTGTGATAGGCTGTTCAGGATAGGTTCCGATTAGTTCTGTATTGGTATCAAATACGTAAAATTGCGAAAAGAACGGGATTGACCGGAAGCTTCGTTTTAAAACCTCGTCCAGATCTTCAGGTGTCGAAAAATCAGCGGAGAGATCAGCAGCATATTGACTGATCAAACTCTGTCCCGTGTTAAAGAAAAAGGGGACTTTGCTGGTGGTTGTCCGAGAAATGTTCTCCATTTGGGACTGGACCATTTTTTCTGCCGAATTCCCGGCAACAAACCAATTAACCAGGAGCAGTACCAACACCAACACAAGAGTCAAACTGACCACATATTGCAGAAAACGAACTTTAATACTTCTTTCCGATGGGGACGGAATAAGTTTAGGTTTAACTCCATCGGCCCGCGGCAGAGCAACCAGTGCAAACTCTACAATTAATCCAGCAATCGCAAAACTACCTACCAATGCCCCAGCTCCAGCCCTGGAATTCGAGATGGCAAAATCTAAATTTGCGACAATGGATCCTGAAGCCCAAAAGAATGCTCCAGCGATAAACAGTAAATAATGGATGCTGGCTATCAGCAGGCTGGCCAGAAAAGGGCGACGAAGAATACTGAAGATGGCTGTGCGGAAACGCTGCCGTATCGCAACTGAGATCAGCAGAGCGAAGAATACAAATTCAATGATTGTAAAGGGGGAATGAGTATCCCAATAGGCCAGACAGATCCCGGAAATCAAAGCTATCAATGACCCGCTAATAGGTCCCAGGATCCAACCTGCAATGATCGCTGGCAAAGCCGCCAGGATCATCAATGCTCCGCCTGTTGCTTCAAAGCCCAAACCAGGAAGAGGAATTGCGCCCCACCCGGGCAGGCGGAATCCAAGGAATAAAGCCCCGAAGGGGGCTAAGGTTAATAGTATGCCGAATAAGAACCACTGGCGATCGGTCATTTCCCTCTGAAAATCCCGCCAGTGCCAATTACCGTATAACAAAGCCCCGGCCATTACCACCAGAGCAACCCAACCCGGCCGATCAGCCGGCCAGATCAAATAAGCAGGGGCGTTAAATAGGGTGAGAATGAAGGGCATCATGTGTTGAACTGAGTTCAAATCGGCTGGTGTAAATCCATACTCGATTATAGCATGGATAAAGATGGAGTAATCCCCCTGGAATGCCCGGATGGATAACAAACTGGTTAGGTGCTAGTCAAACTGAACTCTTTCCCCAGCGAGAATCTTATCATATTCCCGGTAAACCCCCCGGTAAGATTCCGGGAGTAGCGCAGCTACTTTGGCCATCATATAGTCTGTATTGAATTGACGCAGGGCTCTGCGTTCTGCACCTCTTCCCTCTAGCGGAGGAAGGCGGAAAGGTTCTCCCACAAACATCTGGATGGGTAAGCGTTTACCCCGCAGTCCCTGGGTTATGAAATCCATAGTATTGCCCACCACGCCCACTGGCACGATTTCCACATCCGCTTTGTCAATGATAAAAGCAACCCCTGGCTTTCCCCGCGCCAACCCAGGAGTATGCGATCTGGTACCTTCCGGGGATATCATTAGTATCCGATCTGCTTCAAATACCTTTGATACCTGGTTAAATACTTCCCGGTCAAATTCTGTTCTATGAATCCGGATGGCAGACCACAAGATGGCAATTATATTCTGGCCGGATCGTTCCCAAACAACATCCGCCCCAATAACTTCAAACGTCGTTGGCCAGAAAGCAGCAATCAAAGGAATTTCAACCATAGAAACATGATTGAAAACAATCACATAATGGTTGTGATCGGGTATGTTCTCCATCCCGTATAATTCGACCTTTCCCAGCAAATGGAATAATCCCCTGAAGGCAGGACGCATGAGGCGCCTGTTTAACTTGACCCACCATGGCAGACAATAGTGATCGCTCATATTAATCCTTGTTGGTTTCCTGGGCTATTTTATCAATGATTGAAATAACCTCTGGGATGGATAAGTTATCAGTGTTAATTACAATTGCATCTTCTGCTGCTCGTAACGGAGCGATTTCCCGGGAGGAATCTATCCTGTCCCGTTTCTTAAGTTTTTGGAGGATTTTTGGAAGATCTACGTTTTCTCCCCGTTCAACTCTCTGGTTATATCTTCGTTTTGCCCGCTCGTCAACCGTAGCATCCAGGTAGATCTTCAAATCTGCTTCTGGTAATACAACCGTGCCAATATCCCTACCCACCATGATCACTTTTCCCTGCAATCCAATCCGTCGTTGTTGGCGGGTAAGTGCATATCTTACACCCGGATAAGCAGAAACCCTTGAGACTTTGGAATCCACTTTCTTTTTACGGATGCGCCAGGTAACATCCATGCCGTCCGCGATGACATCATATTCTCTGCCATCTTCTTGAGATGGTGGAGCCACATCTATTTGAATTTTATCTGCCAAATCTGACACGGCAGATTCATCCTTGATGGAGATGCCTTTATGCATGGCCAACCAGGTAACCGCCCGGTACATCACACCGGTATCAAAGAATAAATATCCCCACTTTTCTGCCAGCTGATTGCCAACTGTGGTTTTGCCGGATGCGGCAGGACCATCTATCGCAACAATATTTGGATAAATCATTCCACTCCTTTAATCTTCCCCCATCAGTAGATCTCCCCTAACCCAGAGTATGATATGCTCGTTTTCTATCGGTCCCTGTCTAAACGCAATCCAACTGATCCAATCCTCGGGAATCAAGCCTTGCCAGCCTGGTTTCGTTCGGGATACGAAATCCTGACCCCGGTAGGACTCCAGAGGAATCAGATATTGATCTTGCTCCGACGTGATCAGGATAGGCAGTAGATTTTCAGATTTATAAGTATCATAGAATTCAAAATTTATCATGTCCCTAAAAGTCCAGCGCAGGTTGTCATTGGCGCGGATCACACCCCCTTGAATGCTATCCCACCGCCCGGTCTGGGAAACACTGATATCCCCCACCGTGTCCAGCAGCAGATCCATCTGCCCTGACCCTGAACCATCAGACCAGAGCGACCTGGGATCACCAGCCCGCAAATAGGCTTCTTGAGCCAAAACGGATAAAGTAAAAAGAAGGAGCATACTGGCTGTTCCCAGGCTCAAGCCTTTTTTGGCCGAGTCCCAACCCCATTCCGACGCAACAATAGTCATCGCCAGCAAAACCAGGGCAAGAGAGGCTCCAATCAGACCCCACTGCAGCAGAACAGCCCGCTGTTCATCTATCTGGAAAATCATCCCTGTAAATGTTAACCAGTTCATGGTGATCAATATCCCGATTAAACCCCCCAGCAGATATACCAGCCAGGAACCCTTTACAAGATTATTAATTCTGATTAATTCCCGGGCAGTACTGATCCAGAGCGGAATCACCAACCAGATCATATCAGCGGGGCGGCGTCCTGGAAATACCAGGGTTATTATAAGCGCTATACCAAACCAAATTGAAGAGATCTTTCCTTGACGATCACTCTCCTTCCAGGCAGAATAGAAGCCCAAACCACCAAAGACCAATATCAGGGGGCTGCTTACGACTAAATTTAACAGCAACCCCGGGAATCTGAATTCGGGTAAAGATAACCAGCTGCTGAAGAACTCCGGCACTGAACCTGACCAGGCGCTTAATCCCTGAATTCTTGTGAAGAAAAATGACCCCAGGACAATGACCATCAACAATGGCAAAGCAAAATCCCCCGGTTTATATTGACTGGATTTATTCTCACCCATCACCAAATTCAGTCTTTCCTTGATGTATGGAGCGGGATTTATTATTCCCAGAATTCCACTGAGTAGAATTGTCAAACCAAGGATAGCTGTACCCAGCCAGAAAGCCGGACCTGAGAACAAACCCAGAAATACCAGGAATATTGTCAAGGGCAGGTGACCAACGTGGAATGCAGCCAACGCAAGCAACAAAAACACCAGGGCAGACATGGGACCTCCCGCTATCCGGGAAACCGCAACCAGACCCGGGTCAAGGGCAAGTCCGAAAGCTAAAAGCAGGGCTGGCCATCGCCCAAATCGATCCTTGATCAAAAAGGGAACCAGAACTATCAGACTGCCGCTGAAAGCTGGCCAGAACCTGGCAAGGAAATTTCCACTGCCAAAGATTGAGAACAAGGCCTTGGTGATCGATAGATAACTCACTTGAGATCCTATAACCAGCAAATCTCCTTTCCAGAGCTGCCAAGCCTGGAGAGCAAAAGAAGCTTCCGAGTTCACCAGCGGTAATTTACCGAGCAGAATAAACCTCAACAAAAAAGCCAAGGATAAAATCAAGCTGTATATGAAAACTTCATTTGAAAATCGATTCTGTTTCTTCATCATGGTCATATCCAGTTTTGTACCAACTGCCATCTAAATGGTTATTTTGAATAGTCTGGAACCTCAAAAATAATCAAACTGTCATTCTGAAAGACCATAACCAGGTTCTGGCTGAATTTCTCATCTTGCAAACCATTGGGGCAATAATCGCTGCCTGCTTGATAAGTTGAATATTCCACATCTCCGATCACAACGTAGCGAATTTGGAATTCCTTGAGGATAATCTGGGCTGTCTCCCAGCTGTGGGTGCAATACAGAGTGGCTACTTTTTCCTTCCTTGGCCAGACCAATGAGCCATCACCCCGCCATTGGATTTCATGAAAATCCCAACCCAGGACATTTTGATTTCCGCTGTAGGTAGCCATCCTGGCATGGCGGGATGAATAACTCCCTCCTACAGCTTCAGCGATCACTCCCGGGGGTGCGCCCCGGAGCCAGGCTGCTCCTTCGGCATCTGTCGAAGGAAATAGGGATTCTCCATCCAGCGTTCTCCCTTCCGGTCTGGAGAAGTTATTGGTCTTGGATTGGATGCTAATAACTGGATAAAACAAAGCCATGAACATTGAAAAAGCTAAAACAGTAGAGACCAAAATACTTGCGGGCGATTTTATTGATCTGAATAAAGTTATCGTTCCGTAAGCAGCTGCGATACTCCACAACAGCCAGGTTTGGTAATAAAACTTGAATATGGTGTTGATCCTGTATCCAAACAGATCCCGTAAAAATATAAACTCGGGCACCAGAACCAGGATAAACCCGGCTAAGATCAATAGGAGTATAAATTGGTCGGGAAGTGCGCCCTTCCCTGTTTGGCTGTTTGATGTTTTTTTGTGAAAAACCAATCCCAGGGCAAGAGAGGATAAGACAAAAAGAGTGATCAAAGTGCCGGGGGTTGTCAACCTCCTCAATATACCTTCTGCCATGACCTGATTTAGATCGGTCCCGCCTACGGAACTCAGAAAGAGCCGCATCAGGTCTTCACTATTGGAAATTGGAAGCCAATTTAAACCGCCAACTATTACCAGCATGAGTACGAATAAACCCATCACCAGGATCCCCGTCAATGACAGGCCCGTTTTTAGACTGCGGCGATCAGTTTGTTTTCTCCAGATTGAAACTGTCCAGATAAAAATCGGGACCAGCAATGGGCCAAACATAACCCAGAATTGAGATCCCCGGGTGATATAGATGACATTGGGTATGATCCCACCAGCCTGGGAGGCAAAACCAAGATACCAGGGCAGGTACAAAAACACACCTGTAATACCCAGGGTGGCTCCCAGGTAGATAATATCGCGGATTATCTCACTGATCTGCCAGCTGGACCTCTCACGACTGTTTCTTAACCCATAGGCGCCAGCCAGAAATCCAACATACATGGGAAAATTCCAGATATTTAAAAATGCCATGCTGCCAGCCAACCAGGCCAGGAGAAAAAAGAATATGGGAGAGATTTCGAGGGGGATCAAATTCAGCCAGCGGAATTGATCATCCCGGGGACGGAGAAATAATTCCAGGGCAAATACAACAATCAGGAACACAAAGGGCAGCGAGAGCACATGGGGATGCAGATCAGCCAGTAGAAAAGAAAAGAAAGGAAATTCACTGATGACTTCTTTTCCAAATCCAGAAAAATCATAATCCTGGATCACCCGCGATGCCCGCCACCACCACCAGTGTCCGAAAGAATCTCCCGTGGGCGGATTAACCAGATCCTGAATATCCAACCAATTCCAGAAAGGGGAAGATTGAGCCCCTGATCCATTCCAGAACAATCCGCTGGAATGAAGAAAGTGCAAAAATCCTTCCCAGTTGCTGATAATCAAGGTGAAGAATGGTCCCAATAAAGCCGGGAACGTCTGAGATTTCCAATCTTTTCGGGATAACGCCAGTAAATTATAGAGAATACCAAAGGACCCAATTGCTGACAGGGAAAAGATCAGGGAAACACCCAGGTTAAAGGCCACGCTGCCCAGGGTTCCTGCCAGCTTGGCCATCATCGCCATCATAATATAACCAAAATAATAATAAGATATGGCGTATCCAGAAAGCCAGGGATCGTTGGGAGGCAATGTTTCCGAGCGCAGAATGGCATTGATAAATGCCAATTCCATTGGTTTTTCTGTGCCAACTATTTCAGGATTGAATGTTCGGATTATAGCCCAGCCTGCGAAACAGGCCAGGAATAAAACCTCCACTGTGATTATCAGGTTCTTGTGTTCCCTGATCCAAGTGGCGGGGGCAGGATCGGTTTTTTTCCGGATGAGAATAATTGCCAGAGCAGCAAGCAATGTCAAGGTAAACAATAATCCTGCCAGGTTATTGGCAGTTATACCCAATCGGCCGAAAATCCAGTATAGGTATCCCCACAGAAGTAAACCAAAAATCTTCGCAAAACTAAACCCACGATCTGGTAGGTTTGGCACCAAACGAAAGATTATTGGAAAAACCAACCAGCCCAAGGCCGAAATAATCACATACCAGAGGATAAAATCCAGCATAAGAGTTCCTAAGACTTATTCAATCTCCAGCAGAGATTTATAAATAACAGTTTCCTGATCCCGGTAAACTTCCTTCCAGAGCATCCCTTCTCCGGCCAGGAATTTATCTATCCCTTCTGAACTGTATTTTGCCCGTTCCAGCTGACCCAGAACGATATAACTAACCTGGTACTTTTCAAGGAATTCGCGGGCATATTCCAGATCAGGTATATCGTAAAAAATGTTTACATCTTCCACACGGGAGAAGACCCATTCGTGCGGGGTCAGGGTTCTCTGTTGGCGCTGATGCCAACTCCACCCGACAACTCCTGGCAATCCAGTATAAACAGTGTACCTTGTCGCCCAATGGTATTCTACCTGATTGGCTTCAACTATCACCGGAGATCCCTGGATGTTGTCCTGCATCCAGCGGATAGCCCGGTAATCTTGCGAGAGATCCAGACTAGTATCAAGGTCGTGGTAGACAGCAGTTTGCATATAAGCCATGCCATCCAGCGTATGGGGGGCATCCAAGGACATGCGATCCTTTATTTTAGCGACACCTCCCAGCAGGGGATAAAGGGCTGCACTGGATACCAGAATGTAAAATATCACTTGCCAAACCGCTTTGAGAGGTGGCCGCCACTTTCGAACAGAATCGATCATCCAGGTCAAACAGACTGCGGCGCTGACTGCAAAAAAGGTCCATGCTTCAAGATAGAACTTAAATACTGTGTTCATCCTGCCGATATCCCCCACAACATAAACCAGTTCAACCATCAAGGTGATTGCCAGGCTGGTGCCAATCAGGAATAACACGACAGATTTTTCCAGGGGTTGATCCGGCCTTAACAGCAGGATCGCTGTCCAAACCATCAGCGGAAGCACAAACCAGATGATGTGTACTCCTGATCCCAGGATATTGAAATCCCCGATAGAAACCTTGTTTTCCAGGCTGACACCAAAACTGATAATTATCACCAATAGGATCAAAAAAACTGCCAATATCAACTCGCGATACTTTTTCAATTTACTCAATGCCGATACAGGGGTAGTTGCCATCCAGTTGATCGTCTCTGAGATCATCCAGGTCACAATTACAAACAAGAATAATCCCCAGTGGACCAAAAAGTCATTTACAGGGGTGTGTGTGCCAAACCAGGGTTTTATACTGGTATATCCCTGCCCATACCAATTGGAGTAGGGTTGGAAAGTTATCATGGCAAATGCCAGGAAAATAAATAATCTGAGGACAGATCTAGACCAGGATGTTTTATCTTCTCTGAAATCCTGCCACATGACAAATAATAGGGCCGCAGTACCCAATGCCAGGTAAGGGTAAAAATCCCAGGTATTGGTTGGTCGAAGAGCTCCAACAATCAGGGCCCCAAAAAGGGGAACAGCCAGCAGATTTACAAAGCCCCGGCTTCTTTTTCCGGATTTACTCGTTGATAAAACCACAGATAAAACCCAGCCAAGTGCCAGGACTGTGATTGGCAGGGCAATAAAATGTGCGTGAAGGTCCCCATACAGGAAAGTGAAGAAAGGAAATTCCGTGATCGGACCACCATGTTCACTGCCGATTGCTCGGCTCGGATTCCAATACCATTCATCCATGCGGTAATGGAGAGATTTTGTTTCAACGAGCTGCACAATTCCCAATAAAGTCCATTTTACTCGCTGGAAAAAATTTCCTTCCAGTACATTGACGCCCCCTGAGGCAAGGCGCTGTATCCCCTGGAAAACCATCCTGAGGACCCCCAGGTTACCAAATATCAACAGGCCCAGGACGCCTGTACCTCCCGCCAGGTATGACAAATCCTCACGGAAACTACCCGCCTTCAGTCCCCGTACCAGATTCCAGGTAATGGAAAATGCGCCCAAACCCAGCATCATGAACAGTGTAGGCAGGATAAGGTTGTAAGCAAGCGCGGGAACGATTCCCAATAACTTCACCAGCATGCCCACAAAAACAAATCCAAAATAATAATAATTAATATATCCGCCAGCGAACCAGGGATCATAGGGCGGGAAGGACGTGCTCTTTAGGACAGCATTAAAATAGGAGAAATCCATCGGTTTCTCCCCGCCCTTCCAGGGGTGCCATAAATCCGGGTTTCCAACGCGAATGAATAATGCCGTAATAAATAATCCCAGGGCCAAAGCCTCAATGATCAAGAAATATTTGTTCTTCTGGTTCCATTCGTTGAGCAAGGCTTCACGCTGTAAATATCCTGTGTAAATTCCGAGCAGAACGAGGATGGCCATAACACCTATGGTGGTTATCCTCAACACCGGAATGCCGGTCGATCCCGCAAGCCAAACCAGGTAAGAGAAGAGCAGCATGCCAAATGTTCTTGCCAGGGGATAACCGTAATCATTCAAACCGCTGAGGGTTATTCTCAACAGCGGATAGACCAGCAGACCCAGTATGAATACAGTCAGATACCAGACCAGGATTGTTACAATATGGCTTCTATTAATCAAACTTTCGGGGTTGAACAATTCGCTCCATGTACCACCCTCACGTTGTTCTGCCAGGCGGGCAGCAGGAAGCATCAAATCGCCCGGCTGATTATCTGCCTGCTTGGGAGTGAGATGGATCACCTTGCTTAAATCTACATCTGTAAGAATGCCGGTAACCTCAGTGAGATTGAAGTCAGCTTGTTTTTTGAAAATGAATACCTTGGGATGATCATAAACTGTGAAGGCTTCTTCCGAAGGCTGATCATTGATCTCAAATCCAGCCAGGTTGGGATTGGACTGGAAGGTTTCCACCAGCTCAAAACCAAGATTGCCCTGATATTGTCCGGGGAGAGCCCGGTTGTAACAAGTTTCAATGGTGAGGTTCAGGGGACACCCCATCAACTGCCGGTAAAATTCAGTTGTTAATGGATAACGTTCGGGAACCCGGGTAGTGGTGGCCCACTGCCGGCTTGAGGTGATCATGATGTAATCAGTCAGATCCAGAGTGGATATAAACCTTGTCAATTTTTCAGGATTGTCATCCCAGTACATCTCAAAATTCAATCCACCCTTGTATATCCCGCCGTAAGGATCATATCCATCCATGCGCAGGGGCAGTCCATCATCCCAGGAGCTTTCGTTGGCAATACCTGCCCCCCGAAGCGAAATAGCTCCCGCCTGGTCGTTAATAACCAATCGCAGCTGGTATATTTCTCCTAATTCTAAATTTATTGGCGGATTAACCTCAACCCGACCGGCGGATTTTCCCATCGTAAAGTTAAAGACCTGGTCGGTATTAAAAATGATATTCCCGGCCTGATCATTCAAACTGATGGACAGTGTCAGTGGATTCAGCGACGGATTATGATTGATAATCTCTGGGAAATAGATCTCTTCCAATTGGCCATCATATTTAGTATCGAAACTAACCAACCAGTCGGATCCATGCTGGATCAAGTAACCTCCCGGATAGGTAAGCAGCTGCTGGCGAATCCCATCCTCAGTTGCGATCTTCAGGTTGGCAGGCCCGGGGATATTCTGCAAGATCCAACGGGTAGCTGCCACCCGGGGATGAGGTGTTGTATATATTCGTGAAAAAGCAAAAGCCCAACCTGCAGTTAATATCAGCACAGCAACTGATCCAGCAATCAAAATTTTCCTGAGTGGATTGGAAGGAATTTCCACTCCCAGAATTTTCACCGGGTCTGTCTTTAATTTTGTCCAAAGATCGATCAGAAGCCATCCAGCGAAAACGCCCATAAGGGGATAAATCGGAAGCTGGTAGCGCATGGTGCTGTTCCACTGCAGCGATTGCCACACAAAATAGAAACCTGTCCAAACCCAAAGCACCAACTCTGGTTTCCAGGATCTTTTAGAAAATATCTTCCATCCCATCCAGCCGAAACCAACCCAGGCCAGGACCCCGTAGGGGATTCCCATGCCCCAGACCACCATGTTCTGGAGAGAGAACCAGGCTGGTCTTCTCGCCCACTGCAAAGCCGGTGGAAAATCAACATCCCCTGAGGTTTGGGCACGGAGTGATTTCAACGCTGAAACCCAATTTTCGTTCAAGCCAATATTAATAAATCCAGGGCCTTCAAAAGCATAAGGCTGGAATATCCGGAAAGTGACCAGGCTCATCAAGGCGGCCAGCACCAGGAATAAGACTATTCTTGGTGCCAATTGGTTTTTCTTTTCATCAGACAAACCAGTCCAGTGCAAAAAAGCAGCCAGAGGCAGGGTCATTGCCACGGGAGCGGTGTTGATCTTTGAGGCCACGGCCATACCCAGAGCAGCTCCAAAAAGCAGGTAAGAACTCAGATTAACCTTTTCTTCGCCGGCAGTTACTACTTCAACTGCAAAATAAAGGGCCAGCAGTGTGAATAAGGTAGCAAAGGTATCCACAGTGAAAAAATGGGATTGCTGGATCTGGAGAACCGCAAAGGAAGAAAAGGCAGCTGCCAACAAACCAACTTTTCGATTAAATAATCTTGTACCAATAAAAAACACCAGGGCAACCGATAACAGGTCCATCGCTGCAGACAACGATCGGCCAACCAGATAGACACTGCCATAGCCGTTGTATCCAAGCCACTCAGCAAGGTACCTGACCATAAAAATTGGCAGAGTGCCATAAACATAAAATCCATGTCCCTGGTTATTGGGATTCAATGTCGAGCTTGATGTATCAAAATACTCTCTGAGATTGGGCACGGGCACCAGACTGGATTCCACCATGGTCAAGAACCGTTCATCGGGATGTAAGTGCTGCTCAACATCCCAATCCAATCCAACATACCGCAAATAACTGCCGCCAGCCAGGATCACTAACAGCAAGATAGCAGTAAGCCAACGATTTAAATCATTTCCTCTTTGAATACCCATAATAATCTATATCCAGGGAATTACTCAAGCACATAATATAGCATAAAATCTCTGCCATCAACTTCAGATTGATATCTGTCAATAATACCGTCCGGATACAGCTCCTGTAGAACCTGGATGGCTTCTTCATCATCAGGTTTGTAAATATAGAGTTTAGGCGCAGGAGCACTTTCGGTTGTGTATATTTCAGAGGGCCAGAGACCATAATCCCTCACATAGTCTACAACCTGAATACCTACCAGCCGCGTGTCCACCCAGTGTGGATAAGGTATCACCCAGGCCTGGTATTCATCCCCAATTGTTTCAGAAAATTGGCGGATCACAGCCCCGATCTCAGATGTATTCCAGGCTCTGATCTTAAACTGATAATAATATTCCTCGAATACCAGGCGGGCGTTGATCCTCATGCTAAAAACAGCAACCAGGATCACAAAGCCATAAGCCAGCCAGTTCCCTCGCCGATCAGGCAAACTCGCTTTCAAATTGTTCATAATGTTTTCAATCGCCAAGCCAACGATCAGGAATACGGGGATAATGGCTCCACTTGATCTGTTCAGGGATGGATTCTCATTAGGGAAAGCCAATGACAATACAGACGGAAGCATCAGAACGGGTATGCTCAGCAACAGAACCAGATCCATCCAATGTTTGTGTCTGATATAGCGCAAGATCAAGAGGACCACTCCCAGGCTGAACATGGCAGCAGTAACCAAACCAAGGGCTGGCCTGCCTGGTATGGAATGGACCCAGATTTGACCATTGTCCCATTGGAACATGATCAGGGATTTCCAAAAGTTGGAGAAAAAGATATTCAGCGGTGAACCGGGAAGAGCAGTTTCAACACCGGACATACGGGTTTGCATGCGGTAAGCAAACACATCATAGTATGATACTGCAAACCTGCCCAAGGGCAAAAAAATGATCAAAGAAATCAACCCCACCAGTACCAGGGAGATAATTGCCATCTTGCGGTTCTTCCTGGATTTTGTATGGGTAAAATAAATCAACAGAACAAGGATGACTACAAAGGGTACGATCCTGAACGGGCTGTAACCATGCAGCCCGATCCCCAAAAATATTCCCGCAAACAGGAAATCATTCCATCGTTTTCTCTTAAGCCCTTTGATCAGGAAATACAAGGTTGGCGCGAAGAAGGCGGGGTAGAGGGCGAATCTCAAAGCAACGCGTGAGATCACGTTGGGCCAATATGCAATCCCGGCAAAAAACATTGCCAATAATCCCACCTGTTTATTCTTGATCTCCACTCCCAACAAGTAAATAAAGGGCAAGGAGAACAAACCTGCCAGGCAGGTGCCAATTTTCAGGCTCAAAAAGGAAATTCCAGTACCAAACACCTTGGAAACCACAGCTGTCAGGTACATTTGGAAGGCTTCCCGGCCTGTATTCCTGGGGAAAAAGATGGAATATTGACCATTCAACACATCGGTTACATCGATGAGCTTTTCTGCATGGTCGCTGAACATTTCCGGCGGGACTTGATCAAGTAAATAAAAGCGGTAAAAAGCAGAGATCAGGAAAACAGCTGCCACCAGGATCATCCAGGGAGTTATTCTGAAACCCCCACCCCAGAAACCATCCCAGCCAGTGCGGAATTTTTCCCACCAATTATCTGGAATCCACAGAGACCGCCAGATCAATACCAGGCCAGCTATCCAGAGGGTCAGGTTTATAGCATTATACAAATTTCCCAGAAAAAAGAAGAATGCCAGCACAGAAAGACAGATCCCGACCAGGAATTGGACCCATCGAACAGTGAACTCCCCAGCTTCGCCCTGGTCAGGGATCAGGGGCTCTACCTTCCAATTCCGGAACAGGACCAATAATATTAAACTCAGGGCGGCAGCAGAATAAAAGAAGATCACCAGCATAGGAGATCGGTTATCTGGCTCTCCAAAAACCTGGGCTGTGATCGCAAAAAGTATCGGGAGCAGGAGCAACATGCTCTTCCAGATCCAGCTTTTGGATCCGCCTGTATCAAGCCCCGAATCCACTGGTTTAGAATCTTCCTCAAGTTCAGGAATGGACAGCTTGGATTCCTTCCAGAAGGTCAGTTTTTCCAATACAAAATCAAGGACACTGGGTTCTTCCATATCTATTTACTCACCTAAAGTCGGGTCAACCCATATAGCGGGTTATATAGAATGAATATACACCATTTTCGGCGCGCGGATCCCGTTCATAATGAGGTCTGACCAGCAAATCTGTTAAGAATAAATTCCAATCAGCCGGGGCCAGGATCCATTTATTAAAGAGAAATTTACTGAACCAGGAAGGGACTCCAAAATAATGTCCCCATTCTAGGGTCTGCAGAGCCTCAGGTTGGAAATAATCCCAACTTTCTTCGATTTCAAAGCCATATTTCTTAAGTCTTCCCTGCCAAGTTTCGAACGAATCACACTGATAATGCCTGGAAATGCGGTTAAAGAAATGACGATAACCGTCGGCCAGAGCCCGGAATTTTATCCGATCCAACCACCTGCCAATAGAAAGTGTATCAAGAAAACGATGATTGGGAACACAGAATATGAACTGAGCGCCTGGTTTTAACACCCGGGCTGTCTCTTTGATAACAGGATCAAGATCAGGAATGTGTTCCAGGACTGAATTGCTGACCGCACTCGAAAAATAATCTCTGGGATATGGCATCTGATCACCTTGAGCACAAACCAGGTATTGATAAGTTCCGAGGGAGGCTGCTTCCGTCAATGGGCCCCACCAGGGATCCATTCCCATTTGGTGTTGTTTCTCAAATGCCAGGGAAGCAAAATGACCATCGCCGCAGCCCAAGTCCAACACCGGCTCTGGTAAAGAAATTCCCTCATAAAAACGAGCCTCAACCGCTCGTAACAAGGCTCGAAAATAGGGCAGATCCTGTAAATGGGGTTTTAGATAATCTTTCAACTCGTTTTTCCCCCCAATTCCTGATAAATTTCCAGGTAGGCAGCTGCATTTACCAACGGATCAAAAAGCTTTTCAACTTCAATTGGATTACCTTGATACTTGCCTGGATTGGAGATAATTTGAATGACTGCCTCTGCCAGGGCTTCACTGTCACCGATCGGGACTACCTCACCCATACCCGTCAGCCGGGGAGGAACTCGAACTCCGGGCAAGTTAGACGCTACAGTCGGGGTTCCCTGGATCATGGCTTCAATCTGAACCAATCCAAAAGTTTCTGTTGAATTTAGGCTCGGAACCAGCAAGACATCCAGGATCTTATAAAAAAGAGACATTTGGGAAGGGTTTAAAACTCCCAAAAATACCCACTTCCCGTTTTCCATGTATCCTTTGATCGTCGGCAATAATCTGTCGTAATAGGCCCCCTCACCCATCACATCCTGATACTGACCGGCATATAATACAGCAGCCTGCGGATATGATCGCCTGATCACTGGAAGGGCATTCAGCAGGATCTCAACTCCTTTTTCGGAAGCAAAGCGAGTTGCCATACCAATGACCGGGGAATAACCCGCGGGATTATGCTTCGCCTGGAATTCTGCCACATCATCTGACGAAGCCTTTGGCATAACTACGGGGGGTAAGATCACTCTCACCTTTTCGGAAAATCTACCCAGGTACGGTGAATGGGCAGCAAAATCCTCTGTATAGGCTGCAATCTTGTTGGCCAAGATACCAGCTAGATAATTCATCAAATGGACAACACCGTTTATGAGCTTATTAATAACCCCCGGGGGAAGTAATAAATCACAATGGTAGGTGATGATGGTTGGTTTCTTTAGAATTCTGCCCCGGAGAGCGATCCCGGCAGCATCAAATTGAGGCAGGTGAAGATGGATAACATCATGATCCAAAACCAATTTCCAGGCCAGCCAGCCGAAGGTGGGCATAATAACGCCTTTGCTGAGCCGGAATAATACTGGCGCACGAATGATCCGCACTCCATCCTGAATTTCTTCTTCGGGCAGGTCTTTATTATACTGGGATGTCAGAACAGTTACTTCATGACCGAGTTGAACAAGCGATTTCGCCAACCGCTCGACATATATGGTTAACCCGCTGGTGTGGGGCCTGTAGTAGGTGAGAACGGTTAATATTTTCATTCCGGGCAATCCTTGCTGAGGCCGGGTTCGTATGTATAGGAAATATTATATTATGAGAATAGATTCTGGTTGGCACGCACCCAATCAAACAGGTTCTTGATCCCGGTTGAAACATCAACTTCTGGTGTCCAACCAAAATCCGCCTGGGCTTTGCGGATATCTGCCACAAATATCCTCTGATCTCCAGGTCTCCAATCTTCTTTTCCTACCGGGATGTCGCGGCCGAGTTCACCCTCCAGCAAAGGACCAAATTCCCTCCAAATCGAAAGGGCGTTGTCTTTTCCACCACCAATATTATAAATTTTTCCCGCTGTCTTATCAATGTTGCTAAAAGCCAGGTCATATGCGTTCAGAAGATCATCCACATACAATAAATCTCTAACCTGCTTTCCGTCACCGTAGATTGTGATTTTTTTGCCAGTTAGGGCAGCAATTACAAACCAGGCGACCCAGCCCTGATCTTCAATGCCAAATTGATGGGTTCCATAAATACAGCTTTGGCGGAACACCACTGTTGGCAAGCCGAAGATCCGGTGATAGTCACGCACATATTGATCCCCTGCTCCCTTCGAGCATCCATATGGGGAATGGAAATCCAGTATTTGAGTTTCCGGAATACCAAAGGGATGATCTGGGAAATAGTAACTGGTCTCACTTTCAGCAACCTTGATATCTTCCAGATTCCCGTAAACCTTATTAGTAGAGGAATAAAATACCGGGGGTTGTTTTGGCGATTGCCGGGCGGCTTCAAGCACGTTTAATGTGCCGAGGGCATTGATCTCAAAATCTGTCCTGGGGTCAACAACGGATGAGGTCACAGCAACCTGTGCAGCCAGGTGAAGAATGAGATCAGCTGTTTCTACAGCTGCCCTGACAGCTTCCTGATCCCGGATATCTTCGACAATAAATTCAAAGGAATCCTGTCCAAAGGTGTTTTTCAACCAGGCGATATTTCCAGGAGTTCCAGCCCGGGAGAGATTATCAAATATAACCACCTTTTCACCCCGCTTGAGCATCCTGGCAGCATAATTTATTCCGATAAATCCTGCTCCGCCAGTGATCAAAGTAGTTTTACTCATAAATCCACTTCCTTTTTTTGCTGTTTACTGAACTGCCAAATATCTCTTAACGCAAATCCTTCCCTGACCAGTCCGAACGAACCCAGCAGGGTGGTCACCAGCAGACTGAGAACATGGCTGGTAAGCGCGTATGCAAAAGCTACCGATTGATCTACACCAAAGGCTGACAAAGCCAGAGTGATGCTGGCTTCATACAAGCCAATATTACCAGGCGAGGAGGGAATGGAAACTCCCAGAGCCAGGGCTCCCAGAGTAAAAGCAGCCCAGACCAATTGTCCATCCGGGACAAATGCTCTGAGCAGCATGTATTGATAAAACAATGCAATCGACCAGCTGATCAACATCCAGGCAAAAACTTTTACCAGGCGCAGAGGATCAGTGAGAATGCCCAGACTCGATAAGAGAGGTTCGATCACTTTCAACAGGCGCTCTTTTATGTTTGATTTGATCAAAGTTGTGCTGTTGATCCAACTGATCACCTGTTGTTGATTTCTGACCAGTAAATACAAAGCTAAGATAACAGCGGGAATTCCGCCTGCAATTAAATAGGCATAGGTGATACCCTGAGAGAATCCAATCGCAAAGGGCAGTCCAATAAAGAAAAAACTTAAGGCAAAGCCAAAATCGAATAGCCTTTCCAACAGGATTGTCGGTATAGCTTCCCAGAAGGCAAAACCAGAAGGCTTTAAGAGAAATGCCCGGGTTAATTCTCCTATCCGGAAAGGAAAAACCGTATTGACAAAATAGCCGCTGTTGACAATAAAAAATGACTTCCAGATTGAGATCTTTTCTTTTAAGATAACCCGCCAGGCTGCCGCCCGGGTTAATAATGAAATCACCAGCAATGCCAAAGCCGGGATCACTATAGAAAGTTTTATACCCTGCAGAGATGCCAGGACTTGTCGGACGTCAACCAGCCGAATTAATATTACCAGCGCCGCCAGGCTGATCCCAATTCCCAGAACTACCCGAACCAGTCCTTTCTTAGATTTAACTTCAGTCATCTTCCAACCTCAACACCGCCATAAACGCTTTTTGAGGGATATCCACATTGCCAATTCTTTTCAGTCGTTTGCGTCCCTCTTTCTGGTTTTCCAATAATTTCCTCTTCCTGGTGTAATCGCCGCCATATAATTTTGCTGTGACATCTTTTCGGAGAGCCTTTACGTCTGCCCTGGCGATAATTTTCCCGTCAGCGGAAGCCTGGATTGGAACAGCAAAATGTTGGGGTGGGATGAGCTTTTTTAAACGGGCTACCAGGATTTTACCCTTCCGAAATGCTTTATCCTTATGAATGATCGAAGCCATTCCATCAACAGGTTCCCCATTTACCAGGATATCCAGTTTAACCAGTTTTTCAGATCGGTAACCTGCAAATGAATAATCCATAGATGCATATCCCCGGGAAATGGATTTCAAATAGTCAAAGAAATCAACGATCAATTCCGAGAGCGGGATCTGAAAATCCAGCTGAACACGATTGGGTGAGGGATGATCCTGGCCAACGTATACTCCTCTCCTTACGGTCACTAATTCCATAACCGGGCCATAATAATCCAAGGGAAGGAATATCTGAACATTCATCCAGGGTTCCTGGATTTCTTCAACCAGACTGCGATCTGGCAGATCTGCCGGGGAATCGATATCAATCGTATTTCCATCTCTCAATAACACCCGGTATTTAACAGAGGGTGCCGTTGCGATGATATCCAAATTATATTCCCGTTCCAGTCTTTCCTGGATTATTTCCATATGAAACATTCCCAGAAAACCACATCGGAAACCCAGATTCAAGGCCTGAGAAGATTCTGGTTCATATACCAGGGCAGCATCATTCAACTGGAGTTTTTCAAGGGCATCCCGTAACTTTCCATATTCTTCATTATCGACCGGAAAAAATCCTGCAAAAACCATGGGTTTAACTTGTTTGTATCCCGGAAGGGGATCCAGAGCAGGATTATTGGCATAAGTTATCGTGTCGCCCACTCTGCACTCATAAACAGACTTTAATCCTGTGGCAATATAACCGACTTCCCCGGGATGGATAACATCCACTGGTTTCATTTCCGGGGCAAAAACTCCCAATTCAAAAGGCTCAAGATCCTTTTGACCAGCCATTAAACGCAGTTTATCTCCCTGGTTGATCGTTCCATCGAAGACCCGGATATAGGCAATCACCCCTTTATAAGAATTGTAATGGGAGTCAAAAATCAGCGCTCTTAATGGTGATCCGGCTTTTTCAACCGGGGGAGGAACCTGCTTAATTATCTTTTCAAGGACAGGCTGAATATTCTCACCCTCCTTGGCAGAAATCCTTAAGATGGATTCCGGGGCTGTTCCCAGCATGGCGTTGATATCCCGGGCAATTTCATCCGGCCTGGCAGCCGGAAGATCGATCTTGTTGATGATGGGGATGATTTCCAGATCTGCCTCAAGGGCGGCATACATATTAGCGATTGTTTGTGCTTCCATGCCCTGGGCGGCATCCACAACCAACAGAGCTCCTTCACAAGCTGCAAGCGCCCGGGATACTTCATAACCAAAATCAACATGGCCTGGAGTATCTATCAGGTTCATCTCATAATCCTGGCCGTCAACAGAAGTATATTTCATCTGGACAGCAGAAGCTTTAATAGTCACTCCCTTCTCCCGTTCCAGTTCCATATTGTCCAGAACCTGATCAGCCATATCCCGCTCTGACACTGTGTCCGTGATCTGGAGCAGCCGGTCAGCCAGGGTAGATTTCCCGTGATCAATATGGGCGATAATTGAAAAATTACGAATATTCTTGATTTCCATAAGCAGGGCTTAGTATACCCGATGAAGGTCTGCTGAGAAGGTATTCCGCACCAACAGAATAAGTCTATTTGACCCGAACAAAGAAAAATAAACTAAGCATCACCACCCCGATAATACTGATTCCCTGGCCAACACCCAGAATATCGACCATGTACCCGAGCAAGGGAGCAATTACTGCTGATAGGATGGTGGTCATCATGGCTTCAGCAGATAATCCAGAAGCCATGATATTTGAGGAGATTTGATCACTTATCAAACCAACATTAATAGGTCTGCGAATGTTGTTAAGGATAAATAACAGGATAAAACATATCACTGCCAGGACATTAATTTGAAGTGAAGAACTTACTCCAGAGAGTATTAACAGGATCACACCTGCCAGATACGTGATATTTACAGCTCGAGACAGGCTGCTGAAACGGGAGCTGAAATAATATGACCGGCGGGATGCCAGACTGGTTAACAGGTAAATTCCAAAATAAGTCGACCCGATGATCAATGCTTCCCGTTGAGCACCCTGGTAATTCTCAAAGATCACCAAAGATAAAGCCATTGCAGCCAGTATCGGCTGCAGGTAGTCCTTGGTTGATTTAAAGAAAGCCCCAAAACCAGCGCTGTTCAACAATACCCGTATAACCTCACCCTCGCGGAAAATCTTGATAAAACCTTCCAGGGTTGCTCTTAACCTCATCCAAATTTCTTCCCGTTTAACACCCGGGATGTCGCCGTCCAATTCCTCCGGGTAGCTGGCAACATTGATCAAATCCAGCAGATATGGAATAACAGCTGCCAGGAACATTATCCGGTAGCTCCCTGTATAAAAAACCAGGGCTGCTGCAATCAATGCATTCAGGGCGGATCCTAATTGAGATGCGCTCCTGGTCAGGCCATAATAATGTACTTTTAAATCGCTGAGTTGATGAATATTCAAATATTCCAGGATCAGCGCTTTATGGGTCCCAGACCGGAAGGCTTCTCCAAATGCAAACAGGATTATTGCCAGGATGAGATATAAGTAATCTTCCAGAAAATAAAGCATGATAAATGAGAGAAGATAGCTTACAAACGCGCTCACCATTGCCCGCCGCCTGCCAAAGGCGTCTGCTGCAATACCAGTAGGAATTTCCAGTAAATTAGTGGCTATGCCCCGGATGGAATAAAGAATGCCAATCTGGAGAAAGGTCAATCCATAGGATCGGAATATTAGCAGGATAAACGGTTCAAAAAACCTGAGGTTCTTTAAAAATCCATAAGCTGAAAATTTGAAAAACATGACGTCTTTTTTGATTTTCAACATGGGCAATATCCTCAGTCCTCTGGAAAATTAGAAGGTTCCGGTTATGAGGTTCTGGATTTTTTGAGTTTGATCCGAACTCGAAGGATAGCCCAGCCAGGCAAAAAACTCGCAGTTTCCATCTGGGCCCAACAAGGGTGAGGGCATCAATCCTTTGATTTGAAAATTATTTTCCCCTGCAAATTCCAGAATTTCCTTAATGACACGTTGATGAATTTCTGGATCCTTGATCACACCCGATCCCCTGGCAGCCTCCTGGCGAGTGGCTTCAAATTGAGGTTTAATCAGGATCAGGGCTTCACCACCACCGGGGCCAAATAATTGAGCTGCAGCCGGTAGGATCTTCTTGAGGGATATAAAAGATACGTCTGCGGTAAATAAATCTATCTTGTCCGGCAGTGATGTCAATGATCTGGCATTGGTCCTTTCCAGGACAATTACCCGGGGATTATTACGCAGCCGCCAATCCAGAAGGCCATAGCCTACATCGATAGCATAAACTTTTCCAGCTCCATGCTGGAGCAGACAATCGGTAAATCCACCTGTTGAGGCACCAATGTCAGCACAGATTCGCTGGTCAATGGAGAGAGAAAACCTTTCCAGAGCACCCTGGAGTTTTTCTCCACCTCGAGAAACAAATGGTGGGGAGGAAATCACTCTAAGCTGATCCGTGGTTTTAATGGGCTGAGAAGCCTGGACAACCACCTGGTCATTCCAGAACACCTTGCCAGCCATCACCAATCGCCTGGCCTGTTCAAGGTCTCCAGCCAAGCCTCTCTCAACAAGAATTTGGTCTGCGCGGGCTTTCTTTGCCATAGGCCTAATTTTAGCATGTCCCTTGATCCAAATGCCCGGATTCTCTGGCTAACCTACCACCTGCTATTAAATCATGCTATTATTTCATTATGATTAAGGTCCTGATAAAAACCCTGCGCCCCAAACAATGGGCAAAGAATATTTTTATTTTCACAGCCCTGATCTTTGATAGGAAATTGCTGGATCTATCGGCGTTTACCCGCACCCTGGCAGGAGCGGTTTTATTCAGCCTGATTGCCAGTGCTGTATATATCTTTAATGATATTGCCGATAGAGAATCAGATCAGCAGCATCCCACCAAAAAAATGAGGCCCATAGCATCCGGAGCTCTGTCAATCCGGGCAGCTTGGATCCTGGCAATTTCCCTGCTGGTGATTTCACTCCCCCTGGCATATACCCTGTCCCCGGAATTTCTCATCATTTGTTTGGTCTACTTCACTCTGAATTTACTATATTCATCAAAACTCAAACACATACCATTAATTGATGTGCTCATCCTGGCATCTTTTTATTTGCTGCGAGTGATCTCTGGCACTACCCTGATCGAGGTCAAACGCTTTTCTCCCTGGTTATATATGGTCACTTCCCTGTTTGCTTTATTTATTGGCCTTGGTAAACGTAGGGCTGAGCTAGTATTACAGCTTACCAGCAGCAGAAAAATACGACCTGTTCTGGATGGATATTCAATTGAGCTGCTGGACCAGTTGATTAACATTGTTTCAGGAACCACTATTGTTGCCTACAGTCTGTACACTTTTTCCGCACCCAATCTTCCAGATAATCATTCTATGATGCTGACAATCCCCTTTGTGATTTATGGCATCTTTCGCTACCTATTCCTTATTCAAATAGGCCAGGGCGGCGCTCCGGAAGATATAGCTCTCTCGGACCGTCCACTGCAAGCTGCCATCATCCTCTGGTCTATGTGCGTTTTGCTGATCTTTTATTTAAATTGATATGCCGGCTTTTACCGCAACAGCTCCCGGGAAAATAATTCTGTTTGGCGAACATGCGGTCGTATACGGCGAACCTGCCATCGCGATTCCAGTCCAGGCAGTTCAGGCCCGGGCAATTGTCACTCCGCATATTAAGGGACAGTCCGGAGATATACACATCGACGCGCCTGACATCTTACTGTCTGCTCAGCTTCTTGACCTGGATCCCGATCATCCCCTCAGGGCAGCCATTTCCCAGGCAGCTGGTGATCTTCCACTGGAAGATCTTCCAGCCTGCAGAATATCCCTTTCGTCCTCAATTCCCATCTCCGCGGGATTAGGATCCGGAGCGGCGATCTCTGCCAGCCTGATCAGAGCTTTTTCCGCGTTTCTTGGTCAGCGGCTGACAGATGATCAAGTTTCTCTTCGGGCATTTGAAATTGAAAAGATCCATCACGGCACCCCCTCGGGCATAGACAATACTGTTGTTTCCCACCAAAAACCTCTCTACTACCGCAAAGGGGAAAAATTCCGGTTTCTGGAGATTCCAACTCCCTTCTCGATCCTGATCGCAGACAGCGGCAGACCGGGGAACACCCTGGGCGCCGTGGGGCAAGTAAGGCAGGGATGGATGGATGATCCCGAGAGATACAATCAGATTTTCACATCCATAGGTAAGATCAGTGATAATGCGCTGAAACAAATAGAGGCCAGGTCTCCCCTTGAGCTTGGTTCCCTGATGGATCAAAACCATGACCTGCTGGTAGAACTGGGGGTTTCCACTCCAGAATTGGATCATCTGATTCAAACAGCCAAAAATTCCGGGGCACTGGGAGCCAAATTATCTGGCGGCGGCCTGGGGGGACATATTATTGCCCTGATTGAGAACCAGGCAAACCAGATCGCGGCAGATTTAATGGCTGCCGGCGCAGTTTCTACCCTGGTAACTACTGTAGGCGCCCCACCCTGACCAAAATTCTTATAATCTCACCCTGATTATTCCAGGTCAACCTGAAAAAAAGCCCTGGGTTATCCCCGGTTTAACGGATAATCTCTTGTGGTATGATATTGGCGCAAATATAAATTTCTATAGGAGATAGATCTCATGAATTTTGCTATGTGGCGCAAAGCGCTGCAAATCATTCCACAGATCAGCAAAGAAGAATGGGATGAGTTGGATATCGTATCCCGCTGGTTGATCGCTACCAGGGCTGCAGTCCTGGTCACCACATTCTTATCTGCTGCTATTGCCGGTATCTTTGCATTCAGGGTTGGCGCTTTTGATTTCTGGCGCTGGGTGCTGGTAACGGCAGGCCTTTACCTGGCCCACGGGACCAATAATTTCCTGAACGACTATATAGATTTTGTCAGAGGTGTCGATGCAGATAACTACTATCGGGCTCAGTATGGACCTCACCCCCTATTACACGGTCTGATGACTAAAAAAGAGCTGCTCACTTACGCAGCTCTCACCGGCACGATCGCCGCTGCCTGCGGAGTTGCCCTGGGTTTAATGCGCGGGGAAGGGACCTGGCTGCTGATGGGCCTGGGAGTGATCTTTGTGCTCTTTTATACCTATCCGCTCAAATATATTGCCCTGGGTGAGCTGACCGTATTTGTGGTGTGGGGACCTCTAATGATTGCCGGCGGCTATTACGCCATTACCGGATTGCCCTGGGATTGGACCATCGCCCTGGCCAGTTTACCCCACGGTGTCGGTGTGACATCCATGCTTCTTGGCAAACACATCGATAAGCTTAAACAGGATAAAGACCTCAAGATTTTCACTTTGCCGGTTGTGCTGGGCGAAACCCTGGCCCGCTGGCTAATGATCGGGTTTCTAATACTTTCCTATTTACTGGTCATTTACCTGGTCTGGACCCGTTTCTTCACCCCGGTCATGCTGCTGACTTTATTGGCAATACCAACGCTGATAGAAATCTGGCCAATTCTTTCCAACCCAAAACCGGATGAAAAACCGGAAGATTTTCCTGATGTCTGGCCCAATTATTATGTAGCTGCCGCATTTCATCACACCCGGCGCTTTGGCGGTCTGTTCCTTTTAGCCATAATAATTGATTCCGTTGTACAGGTGATCTGGCCTGCATTCTGGAGCTAAGTTTACCTAACAGGGATCGGGTCCCTTTAAGGGATCCGATCCCATAATTTTCACCTAGATCCAATCTCTTGACCCCCTCTCAAACACTGAATACAATACCTATATGAAAGATTCCGGAACACCTAAAACCAACGGGGATTTGATCTTCCTTAAACTCGGTGGTTCGCTGATCACAGATAAGCAATCCCCCCGGACAGCCCGGGTGGATATCATTGAGCGTGTCTCCAGAGAAATCGCCCAGGTGATGGAGGAAAATCCAAATCTTCGGATGATATTAGGACACGGATCCGGATCCTACGGCCATTATTCCGGGAAGAAATACGGTACCCGTGAGGGAATAGCAACTCTCGCTGGTTGGAGGGGGTTCGCTGAAGTCTGGCATGATGCGGCAACATTGAATCACCTGGTAATGAATGGACTGCGGAAAGCAAATCTCCCGGCAGTTGGATTCCCTCCCTCTTCCTCAGTATTCTCCACTGACAGAAATATCACCTCCTGGGATCTCACGCCCATTAAAACCGCTCTTGAAAAGGATCTGCTGCCAGTAGTGTATGGGGATGTTGTATTTGATACGCGGATAGGTGGAACGATTCTCTCGACTGAAGACCTTTTCCTTCACCTGGCCCTTTTATTCAAACCTCAGAGGATCTTGCTGGCCGGATTGGATCAAGGAGTCTGGGAGGATTATCCGGAGTGCACAAAATTGGTCAAAATCATCACTCCTGACAACTATCCGGCTCTGCTGCCTAAGATCAACGCTTCCGAAGCGCCGGATGTCACCGGCGGCATGAAAGATAAAGTGGAGCAAATGCTGGGGCTTATCAGTCAGATTCCTGATCTAAAGGTATTCATTTTTTCCGGGAAGGATCCGGGGAATATCAAGAGCGTCCTGGACGGGAACAATGAAGGGACTACCCTTCAGATTTAGACTTCTGCATTATACCTGGAACACTTCTCCCTTATTAATCCTCAAATTCAATCGGTTATAATGGGAACCACCTTCAGAAGGATCGAGGAAGAATGGAAATATTAACCAAAAAACAACAAGAACTGCTATCAAGGGAACGAGAACTATTAAATAAGCTCCAAATCACACTGGTGAAAAACGGTATCCAGGAAAAGGATCAAAAAGCCCTGGCGGAATCGATCCATCAGCTGGATGATTTCTTTTTACTGGTTGTAGTTGGTGAATTTAACGCCGGGAAAAGCGCCTTTATCAATGCCCTGCTGGGAGATAAGATCCTGCTGGAAGGCGTAACACCCACCACAACCAAAGTCAATATTATCCGGTATGGTGAGGAGCAAGAGCTATCTTCTATCTCCGAAAATATTGACGTTTTGGTTCTTAACTCCCCCTATCTGAAGGAAATCAGCATTGTTGATACACCCGGCACAAATGCCATCATCCGGGAACATGAGGAGATCACATCTCTTTTTGTGCCTCGATCGGATTTGATCCTATTTGTCACATCTGCGGATCGACCATTCACTGAAAGTGAGAGGATCTTTCTCGAAAAAATCAGGGCCTGGGGAAAGAAGATAGTTCTGGTCATCAACAAGATCGATATCCTGGAAGGACCGGAAGCTGTGGAGGAAATCGAAGAATTTGTGGCAGATAATGCAAAAAAAGTATTGAAAACTTCCCCGGAGGTCTTTCCCCTCAGTTCACTGCAAGCTCTTAAAGCCAAGGGCGGAGAACCTTCATTATGGGCTGAAAGCCGTTTTGAAGCCCTGGAATCCTATATCCTTGAAACTCTTGATCAGGAGAGCCGTTTGATCCTGAAATTGTTAAACCCTCTTGGAGTTGGGAAACATCTCTCCCAACAATATTCAGAATACTTTGAAAACCGGTTAAAGCTGCTGAAGGATGACCTCGCTCTGATCGGGGATGTAGAAGATCAACTGGGGATTTTCCAAAAAGATATGCTGGAAGGTTTTCAGCTCCGTATATCAGAAATTATCAAAATATTGCTGGAAATGGAACAGCGCGGAGAAGATTTTTTCACGGAATATATCCGCCTGGCCAGGATCTTTGACCTGGTGAAAAAAGAGAAAATCCAGACTATCTATGAAGAGCAGGTTGTCGCTGATGTGCCTGAACAGGTGGAAGGCAAAGTCACAGCAATTATTGATTGGCTGGTGGATAATAATCTCAGGCAATGGCAGGCAATCACAGACCATATTTCCTCCGGCAGGCTGAAACACAAGGACCGCATGGTAGGAGATATTGGAAGTTTCAATTATGACCGCAATCGCCTGATCACCAGCATCCGGGATGAGGCCAACCGGGTCGTGGATAGTTACGACAAAGTCCGCGAAGCAGACGAAATTGCCCGCCGGTCCCAAAATGCCGTTGCTGCCACCGCTGCCATAGGAGCAGGAGCAGTTGGCCTGGGCACCCTGGTAGCCATCCTGGCCACAACCATGGCGGTTGACGTTACTGGGATATTGCTGGCAGGGGTCATGGCTGCCCTGGGTCTTTTTATCATCCCAACCCGCAGGAGAAATGCAAAAAAGGAAATGCGCCAAAAAGTAAAGGCCATGCGGGATCAGCTGTCAGAGTCTTTATCTGGCCATTTCAGTCAGGAAATTGAAAGAAGTCTGCAGGAGATCAGGGATACAATCAAACCTTATACTCGATTTGTTCGATCGGAAAACGAAAAAAACACAGCAGCTCTTAAAACTTTGAAGAAGTTCAACACAGAAATAATAAACCTGTCCAGGGAAATTGAATCCCCTGGAAAATGAGCTCCTGTTGACAGCCAAAGAAGCCTGCATTAAACTGGATGTGCTTTCTACTCCAATAAAGTTGAGGTAATTATGTTGATCAAAAGGGAAAAACGCGAAGAACAAGAAGGTTTATGCCTGGCACCCTACGGAATCCGCAGCAAGGACAGCAAAGGACGCAAATATCCGGATTCTAAACCTATTTACCGGACTGCCTTTCAACGGGACCGGGATAGGATCCTGCACACAACAGCTTTCCGGAGACTGGAGTATAAAACCCAGGTATTTTTAAATACAGAAGGCGATTATTACCGCACCCGGCTCACACACACACTTGAGGTAGCCCAGATAGGACGGACACTTGCCCGGGCCCTGGGAGCCAACGAAGACCTGGAAGAAGCCATTTGCCTCGCCCACGACCTGGGACACTCACCCTTTGGTCATTCCGGGGAAAGGATCCTCAATCAACTCATGAAAGAAAGTGGAGGGTTTGATCATAACAAACAATCCTTGAGGATCGTCACAAAACTTGAAAAACGTTTTGTTGATTTTCCGGGCTTGAATCTCACCTGGGAAACCCGGGAAGGCATTGTAAAACATGAAACCGAGTATGACATTTCTGATGCCAATGACTATGATCCGGAACTAAGAGGGCACCTTGAAGCCCAGATTGCCAATGCCGCAGATGAACTGGCTTATTCAGCCCATGATCTAGATGACGGTTTGAGATCAGGATTGATCTCGCCACCCATGCTGGAAGACCTGGCTCTCTGGAAAATCCTCATTAAGAGTGTTGGCTGGAGGAAAGGCGGGGAGCTGAATGAGCTGGATCGGAAAAGGATCATCCGCAGGATGATTGGCCTGGAAGTGGAAGATGTGATAAAAAGCACTGATCAGGCTATCCAGAAAAGCGGGGTCAATTCAGTAAAGGAACTGCAAAGCCTGCCCCACAATGTGATCCAATTCAGCCAGAGTATGGGAAAAAACAATCGGGAACTGAAAGACTTCCTATTTAAAAATCTTTACCAGAATCACCGTGTCATTCGCATGCAGGTCAAAGCAGTAAGGATCATTAGCGAATTGTTTAATGCCTACCTGAAAGACCCCCTGATGCTGCCAGAACACATCCAGGCAGGCATAGACGATAAAGGCCTGGAAAGATCCATCTGTGATTATATTGCCGGGATGACTGATCGATTTGCCATCGATGAACATCAGAAACTGTTCAATCCAACCCAAAAGCCATAAATCAAAATTATCTGAGGAAAATAAAGAATGCAGGGCAAAGAGAAAATATATTTAACCCGGGAAGGAAAAGAAAAGCTGCAGCTTGAGCTCGAGCAATTAGAAGGGCCAAAGCGTAAGGATATTTCCGCCAGGTTGAAATCTGCGATCGAGATGGGAGATCTATCTGAAAACGCGGATTATCATAAAGCCAAGGAGGACCAGGGCTTCCTGGAAGGTAAAATCCTTGAAATTCAACACACCCTGAATTTTGCAATTGTTGTAGATGAAAATGCCCTGGACCAGGACAAAATCACCGTTGGCTGTAAAATCACTGTCCAGGAAGCGGATGATCCCCCTGAAACATATTTCCTGGTTGGAAGCCATGAAGCTGATCCAGCTCAGAATAAGATCAGCAATGTTTCCCCGATTGGCAAGGCATTAATGGATAAACAAATCGGAGATACCGTGCTGATCAGCACTCCCGGGGGGGAATTCTCCTTAAAAATCCTGGGGATCGAATAGAAAGTTATCGATCTTCGATTCAGGGAGTAGACCAGAACTACATTCTAGCAGCCTGACTTTAGATCCTCCTGTTGACTTAAAATTATTCGCCCTTTCTATTCCCATCCCAAACGCATCTATTGTGTGGTTAAACCTTTAGCCCAATTTTTCTATTGGACAATACTTACGTAAACCGGAATATACGCAAGTATTACAGAGGGTGAAAATCAGGCTAAATCAGGACTTATAATGCGTATAAATGACAATAAAATTCCATCAGAAATCACTTCTCCGCGGGATCTAGGTTCCGGGGTTTTCGCTATCCGGGCAATCCAAAACGACCCCGCACTGCTGCCTTCTACCAAGAAACAGTACATCCAAGCAATCGAAAGATACCTGGAGACCGGCGAAAGAATGACGGATCCTGCTGCCCTGGTTAATTATGCTTCTGCTGTTAGCAACTCAACTCGTTCCTATTTGG
>CAYUXO010000008.1:46170-48524 GCA_964448865.1 uncultured Anaerolineales bacterium | reverse complement strand
TGGGCCGCTAGCTCAATGGCAGAGCAATTGACTCTTAATCAATAGGTTACAGGTTCAAGTCCTGTGCGGCTCACAAAAAAACCGCTCCAAAGAGCGGTTTTTAGTTTAATATCCAGAAGTCGACCTTAGAAAAGTTCGTACACCAGGGCGACGATAATACCAAATACCATATGGCCCATCAGACCGCCAACAAATGACATCATGCCTCCCTGTTTGGTCATCCATAACCCCGGCGCTTCAACATCACCATTCTTGATGCCCACATGCATCATGGGAATCAGGGCGAACATAACTCCCACAACTAACCAGTGGCCGACACCAAACAGCAAACCGCTCAACCAGCCGATGCTGCCAATCCCAATAGACCACAGGAAGGAATAAACCAGGGCAAAAACCACTCCCATCATTAAATGCATCATCCATCCCAGGACCTTGTTGGGTTTCCCGAACATGGTGCTGAGCATTCCTACGATATCCATCTTGGGCATGCCCATCTTGGGGGCAAGGGCCATAACCATACTGATTGCCATTGTTCCCACTATACCTGAAATAATTGCACCTACAATATTCATTTCTACCTCTCTTTGTTTTATTATTGCAAATTATTAATTGCGTTGATATATTTTAGATATCATGATCTTGAGAATACTTACTTGGGCGCCAATGTTTGCCCCGCTTATATTTATGCCTTATATATAATACGAGTGAAGCCTTGTTCTGGCTTCACTCGTGTAGGTCAGGCTGACTAAATTTAGTGTTCCTATCCAGATAACATTATTATTTGGATGTATTTCGACGGGCGATTTCTTTACGTACTTCAGGGGCAACCCTGGTTCCAAACAGTTCAACTGCCCGCATCATCTTCTTGTGCTCTATCGCGTTATTCCCCATGTATATTAAAAAGCGCTGATGTTTGAAAATTTCGTATTGGTAAAGAATTTTTTCGATAATTTCATCCGGTGAACCAACGAAATCAGATCCATGAAGCTGGCGCTGGGTTTCCAGTTGCTCCCGGGTCGAAGGTCCCCAGCCGCGTTCTTTACCGATCTTGTTCATCATCACTGTCGCATGGGGATAAAATTCATCTACAGCGTCCTGGGAGTTATCGGTGATAAATCCATGGGAATTTACACTTAAGGGGATCCTGGTGGGATCAAATCCATATTCCTGAGAGGTCACCCGGTATAAATCGAAAAAAGGCGCAAACCTGTTTGGCTTGCCGCCGATGATTGCAAAAGCCATCGGCAATCCCAAAGAGGCAGCTCGTTTAGATGACTCGGGTGATCCCCCCACAGCAACCCAGAGAGGAATCCTTTCCTGAACAGGTCGGGGATATATGGTTTGATCTATCAGCGGAGAACGGAAATTACCCGACCAGTTGATAATCTCATTATCGGTTAACTGCGTTAACAATCTCAGTTTTTCCTCGAAGAGCTCCCCATAATCATTTAAATCATATCCGAATAGTGAAAACGATTCGATAAATGATCCCCTGCCAGCCATGATTTCTGCCCTGCCGCCTGAAATTAGATCCAGGGTTGAAAAACTCTGATAAACCCGGACTGGATCGTCTGAACTTAAAACAGTAACTGCTGTAGATAGGCGTATGTTATTTGTTCGGGCCGCAGCGGCACCCAATATGACCACTGGAGCAGATGCCAGATATTCCTGGCGATGATGTTCTCCAATAGCAATCACATCCAATCCAGTTTGATCAGCAAGCTCTATGACCTCCAGCTGGTTACCCATCACTTCTCCGGGAGGTTTTTTCGCTCCGGAGAGATGATCAGCACCATCATCGATAAAAGTGTACAATCCAAGTTCAAAAGGTCGTTCCGTATTTATCAAGGGATCTGTCATATTCTATCCTTACTAGTAAATTTCCGACACATATGGATAAAAATTTTCAATCGGGTGAGTTTGATACCTAACTTTTTCGGCAGGTATTCCTTACCATCAATTATTTAAGTGTAGTCCTTCTGTATTAACTGAGAACAAGAAGGACCTGTTTCTTACATATTGTTAAAAGTGAAAAGCCGCTCAATCTTAATGCGGCTTTTCAAGGTAGTGCCTAGATCTCAATGATCATTCACCCAGGGGCTGGAGCATCTCCTCCCGGTAGGCGGTGATGGCATTTCTCTTCCAACTACTTACTTTACTTACAAAATAGGCTGGAGTGAATTATAATAATCTCACGTTACATATTGGATATCTATGAACACTTCGAAAGTAATTTTAATTATCATATTCGTAATGCTCCTGATCCTGATCTTTTTTGCACTCACTGGGATCGATGTCCGCAATCCTGAACAAGCAGCTCTCACGTTGATCGATAAACTAGCGCAGCTAAACCG
>CAYUXO010000008.1:7065-46070 GCA_964448865.1 uncultured Anaerolineales bacterium | reverse complement strand
GCAATCCTGAACAAGCAGCTCTCACGTTGATCGATAAACTAGCGCAGCTAAACCGGTCCTTAAACAGGATGGTGCGCAACCTGATCTATAATATCCGAAACAGTTTTCAGGAGCGTTTTTCCCGCTGATTTTCAATATCCAAATTGATAGAATTTAAGTAGTATCAGGCGTTAGCATGACTGCTGCCTGCTCTGCCCTGTTTTGCCGGATTGCTCTCTAGTGTTTCTAAAAGATAGACCACTGAGATCTAAAATCATGAAAAGTAAACTTTCACGGCTCGATAAGATAATTCTCGGCGGCTCCCTTTGGGGAGGGGGCATATTGCTATTCGCCGTAATTCTCGAGCCTACTCCAGAAAACATTACCCTGGCCGTTTCAATCTTACTCAGTGGAGTTTATACCTGGATTTTGTTCCTGACCCGGGGGATCTGGTTAAAAGGGTTATCCAAAACACCTGTTATCAACGCTGTTCTATTAGGCTCCATTAACGCTATAGTTATTGAGACGCTTTTTCTATTTGTTGAGAAGGCTTTTGGAGCTTCCGGGGTAGCCGCCCATCCCAATCTATTAATTGATTTACTAATGACCATGCCCTGGTATATCGGCATGGTGTGGATTTTTGTCCGGGTCCAGAAAAAGGAAAGGTTCTCCTGGTCCGGGGTATTACTGCTTGGGGCAGTTTACGAATTAGGCGCAGACGGGTTTGTGGGGGGAGTCATCCTTCCGGCAGTTATGGGTAATCCAACTAATATAATATTCTTCCTGGTTTTTACTGCCCTGGCAGCTTTCTGGCAGTTTATCCCCGTTTACAGCTCAATGGTTCTGCCTGCTTCATGGATCCTGGAAAGCATGCCCTCCAACCCAGAAAAACCCCGCTGGCGGCAAGGTTTGTTTCCATTGCTCTGGTTGATCCCCTTTACGATTTATCTCATAGTTTTTCTTCTATTTATAGGGTTTGTTGGATCCTGACATTTTCTCCTTCAATATTCCAAAAGTTCGGGGAAATAATCCCCGACAAAATAATCATTGACAACTGGTATTACCAGTATTATAATATTCTTGTATACAGGTCTTACCAGTTAAGGGGTTATCTACGAGAAATAATAATCTTTATTTTGATGGGAGGAGAAGATCAGTGAATGTTCTTTTGGTTTACCCTGAATACCCCGATACATTTTGGAGTTTTAAGCACGCCCTCAAGTTTATCCGAAAAAAGTCCTCTGCCCCTCCCCTAGGATTACTCACGGTTAGTTCTATGTTGCCCAAACATTGGGAGCAGAGACTGGTTGACCTTAACGTCCGGTCTTTATCAAACAAAGACCTTGGTTGGGCAGACATGGTTTTTATCAGTGCCATGACAGTTCAACGAGATCCTGCCAAACGAATTATCAAGCGCTGTAAGAATGCAGGGCTTCTAGTCGTTGCTGGAGGTCCTCTATTTACTATGGAATATGAGAAATTTCATAATGTGGACCATTTTGTACTCAATGAAGCTGAAATCACCTTGCCGGAATTCCTAACAGATCTCAACCAGAACCAGGCAAGTAGGATTTATTCAACTGAACAATATCCTGATCTTCGTAAAACCCCGCCCCCTCGCTGGTCGTTGTTAAATCTTAGACACTACGACTCCATGCCAGTGCAATTTTCCCGCGGTTGTCCATTTAATTGCGATTTTTGCAATGTAACTGCCTTGTTAGGTCATCGCCCACGAACTAAGAGCGCTGAACAAATCCTGGTTGAGCTTGACGACCTCTACAACTTCGGTTGGCGGAGTTCAGTTTTTTTCGTGGATGATAATTTCATCGGAAATCGGCGCTACTTGAAGGAAGAACTTCTGCCAGCCTTAATCCGCTGGCGAAAAGGAAAAACCGGGTTTTCATTTAACACAGAAGCCACTATTAATTTAGCAGATGACGATGAGTTAATTCAATTAATGGTTGAAGCAGGTTTTACCAAGGTTTTCATTGGTATCGAAACCCCCGACAACCTGGGTTTGGAAGAATGCAACAAGGGACAAAATGTAAATCGTGATCTTGTTAATGATGTAAAAAAACTTCAGCGCTCCGGTTTAGAAGTACAAGGAGGGTTTATTGTCGGTTTTGATTCTGATACCCAGACAATTTTCCAGCGGCAGATCGACTTTATTCAAAAAAGTGGTATTGTCACTGCTATGGTGGGCTTGCTGCAAGCTCCCCCTGGAACCAAACTCTATGAACGTCTCAAGAAAGAAAACCGATTATTGGGTGAATTATCAGGAGACAATGTGGATGGCAGCACAAATATTATTCCCAAAATGGGCATTGATAAACTGAGGGTCGGGTATCGGCATTTGATGGAACAAATCTACTCGCCAACTCAATTTTATCAACGCGTAAAAACTTTCCTTGAAGAATATCAACCACCGAAAATAAAAACTCCCCTGGACTGGCAAAGATTATTAGCTTTTTTCCGCTCTGTTTACCATTTAGGGATTATCAATCGCGAACGGCGTCTTTACTGGGATTTGTTATTCTGGACGTTGAAAGAACGCCCTGCTATGTTCGCTACTGCAGTAACTATGACTATCTACGGATATCATTTCAATAAGATCTGCGAGCTCCATATTAATTGATTTCCAATCACAAACCCAGCAAATCTGCCTCTTGCTGCATGGCTTTCAATATCAGTCCTGTAAAATCCTCCAGAGGAATATTAAGATTCTCTTCACAGCGTTTGATTTTTTCCCGATCAGCTCCAGATGCAAATGATTTTGAGCCAAATTTTTTCATCACCGACTCCACTGTCACACCAGCAAGTTTACCGGGGCGGACCAGGGCAACGGCTACAATCAAACCGGTAAGATCATCGCAGCTTAATAAAGCATATTCCATCTTGGTCTGGGGCTTTTTGCCGGTATATTCGTAGGCATGGGATTGCATAGCGCGAATTATCTCATTGCCCACATCCTCCTTAACAAGGATTTCTGCCAGCAGGATGGTATGCAGCTCCATCTTGTCTTTAGTTTTTTCATAATCGGCATCATGGAGCAGTCCCACTATTTCCCAAACTTCAGGCTCTCCCCCAAGTTCGATTGCCAAACCTTTCATGGCGGCAGCCACACCATAATGATGTTTACGAAGATTGGCGTTCTTGATATTTTCATGCAGTATGGATAAGGCTTTGTCTTTGGTAATCATTGTAAATATCCTTTCTCTCTTATTGGAGATAGTATATCAAATTCTCGTTAGCAGCTCATCACCAAAAATTTATCGGGGAGAATTCTAATATCGGAAGTTGTGTGTGGAGTATGGTTAAATATGAACATATACTTAAACTATTATTGAGGTGTTATTTCCATGACCGAACATCCAGCCTTGAAAGATATGTTTAACAGGGAATCAGTTGGGGCTTTAGCTAATGCACTTGCCCCAGAATATAGCAAGTTTCCCAGAAATGATTTCATAAACCGGGTCTTTGATAGCAGTTGGGATCAATTGGCTTTAAAGGCAAGGGTCCGGCATATCACTCAAATTCTGGGTGATTATCTACCTTCAGATTATAAGGAGAGTTTAGATATCCTTAAAAGAGCCCTGCCCCATCTTGCAGATCAGGGATTTGAAAAAATGGTCTTCCCGGATTATGTGGAAGTGTTTGGTTTGGATGATTGGGATGCATCCATGGATGCATTGGAAGAGTTTACCAAACACATATCAGGTGAATTCGCCATCAGACCATTAATTTCCCTTGATCCAGATCGAACCCTGGCCAGGATGCACGAGTGGGCGAGCCACCCCCATCCCGGAGTGAGGAGGTTGGCCAGCGAAGGTTGCCGACCCCGGCTGCCCTGGGGTTTACGGCTTAATGACCTGGTCACAGATCCATCACCCATTCTGCCCATTCTCGACATTCTGAAAGATGATCCCCGGGAGGAAATCCGCCGCAGTGTCGCCAATAACCTCAACGATATCTCTAAGGACAATCCCGAGGTTGTCATCCAAATACTTTCTCGTTGGCAAAAACCGGAAAACGCCAATCGGAGCCGTCTGATAAAACACGCCTTGAGGACTTTATTAAAAAGCGGTCACACCCAAGCCCTGGGATTATTAGGGTTTTCCAATAATCCTAAAATTGAGGTATGTGAAATTTCCCTGGAGCCTAAACAGATCATGCTCGGCGAATCTGTGGAGTTCTCTTTTCAAATCAAGTCCACCGCTGAGACTGACCAGGACCTGATGATCGATTACCTGGTCCATTTTTTGCGGGCAAATGGAAAACATACAGCCAAGGTATTCAAACTTTCCCAAAAAACGCTGGGTGCGGGAGAAAAGATCAAAATCACTAAAAAACACAGCTTTCAGATTATCACCACCCGCAAATATTATCCAGGAAGTCAAAGTTTCCAGCCTCAGATAAACGGAAAGTTATTTGGAAAAATGGACCTAAATTTGAAGCTTTCCTAGGGAAGCTTTAGAGATCTCACTAATCCGAACTCCCGTCCCCAGTGCAATTTTGCATTAATAAAGAAACGCCCGCGGACGGGCGTTTGGACACGACAGGCGGACAACTCCCGCAGTCATCCGTATATACGTTTAGCCTTACCAAACCTCAGCTCGGAGCCCCGTCCCCGGGGCGACATGGAATAAAAGTAACTACTATCAGATAATGGATAAAATCTATGGTTTCCTTCACGGGAAGGAATTATTGTTATCATTATAAACGCCCGAGGACGGGCGTTTGAGCACGACAGGCGGACAACTCCTCCAGCCATCCGTACACACGTTTAGCCTCACCAAACCTCAGCTCGGAGCCCAGTCCTCGGGGCGACTTATAATAAAAATATATTTATTGCGCTAAAATTATAGCTACTGCATGATACCTTATATAGGGGGATATATGACATATAAACCAATCCACGTTCCGGAAGATCTATATTTTATTACTGGGACAACTATCCTATGGTTACCAATATCTAAACATGAGATCTTTTGGGATATTATCCTTAGATCGCTTACCTGGCACCGGCAACAGAAACGTATGCTGTTGTTTGCCTTTGTGATTATGCCAACCCATTTGCATTGGATATCAAAACCATTGCTGCCATATACTATAAATGATAATATCCGGTCTTTCGCATCATTCACTGCCCATAAAATACTCCTGGCTGCACGGGTGTATCACCAAAGTGTGATCATAAGGAAATTTGCTCAGAATGCAAAGAAAGGGAAAAACCACAGAATATGGTTAAGCTTTCAAGCAAAAAACATCTATACTGACAAGTACTTGCGGCAAAAAATGGAGTATATACATAATAATCCAATCAAAAGTAACTGGTTTCAATTCGAAGATCGGACTGATTATGATCTATCATCCGCATGTTATTACGATTTATGCATTAATCCGATTATTCCAATAGACGATATCCATAACTACATAATGAATATCAAATCGTAAACGCCCGTCCGCGGGCGTTTGAGCACGGGAAAGGCCACCGGGTCCTCTCCAGCTCGGAGCCCGGTCCCCGGGGTGATATGGAATGAATCGAATTTTGGTTTGATGAGATCCTTTATCGAGAATTAATTGATCTCCCCCAACCAATCCAATCCCCCTTTCTTCAGTAAACGTTTTGAGTATTTAATTTCCCCGGCGTCTAAGTAGCTCATGAAGTCAGCCATACATTGGTAAAGAGCCCTGGCTGATCTATCATCGGGTTTGAAATCGTTTTCCCACCACCAGTTGTTGATCGTCAAGGTTCTCGTTTTTTTATCAAAGGCAGGATCAAAACGGCCGATGAAACGATCTCCATATAATACCGGGAGAACGTAATATCCAAATTGCCGATTTTCTTTTGGTTTATAAACTTCCCACATATAACTGAAATCAAAAAGCTTTTTTACGGATTTCCGATCCCAAAGCAGATTATCCAGCGGCGCGATAAAAGCAGCCGCATTAGATGTTTTAGATTTAGAAACCAGATCCAGTATATCCATATCCTGGTGTCGGGTATAAAATAATTCACCAGGAAGTTCTGCAATTTCAATCTCCACCACTTTTCCATCAGAAATAAGTTTCTGGATGATTTCTTTGCGTTGGGGGCTTTTTACTCCGATCATTCCCCCCCACTGTTCCCCGGCATTGGGATGCGCCAGACCCAATGACCCAATTCTCCTGAAAACATGCCAATTTTGGTAATCTTTCAAAGTCTGATGGGGATCGGGTTCATTGATCAATTCACTCTCCAGTAAATTCTCAATCAGATCAAAGTAACGCCGGTTGCTGACCCGGTGATGAACCCCCAGCTGTCCCATTTTAAATAAACCCTCTAAAGTTGCCCGGGAAACCCGGGTGGGACCCCAGGCCCAATCAGTTTTTTTATCACCCTTAAAATCCAGAGAACACTGAGGTCCGGCCTGTTTGATTTGCTTCAGGACACCAGGTGCAAGCCTCATAACCACCTCTGAAGGAACTCCAAACATATCCTGCATTCGGGACCTATGCCTGGAAAAGTAAGGCCAATCCTCAGCCAGACTTAAACTGGCCATCTTATCCCAGTTATCCACCAATTTATGATCCTGATAAAGCAGCTCATCCAGCATGCGTAAATTAAAATCCATTACCCGGGATTGCAGCACCAGGTCCGGATTGCGTCCTACAACATTAATAGGATCGAACTGGATCGAGCGCACCCGGTTGAGATATGAAAGTGCCCCTTTTTTACCTTTTAGTTTACGGGGAGGATACAGATCCTGGCAGGCCAGCACTAATCTTCTGGCAGTTTTTTTTGATATACGGATTGTTTTAGAGGAATTATTAACCATCTTTTCATTCCAGAGCAAGATAAGGAATCTGAAGTTGTATTGTAACATTCCCCAGATTCCAGCTTTGTCAATCTCTCTGAAATTACTCAGCGAGGGGTATATAATCCTGTCTCCGGGTAAAAACCCGTCCAGGCAAACCAATATACCAACTGTGAAGGTAGACGCTGAAGCTGATGATCCTGATAGGGACCATCAATAGCAATACCGGTGAGGATGTCCCAGGTAGATCCGGTTTGTTTATCAATCAGCAAATCCCCGGCTTCGTTCAGATCAAAATCCAAGTCATCCCCATTGATTTGCCGCAAATAAATATGGCTCGTCCCTTGCAGTTCTAAATAAAGGGCAACCAGGGGATAAGATTCAAACTGGTGTTGAATGATCTTCTGTTCCTGAAGGATTTCCAGAGGAAAAGCGATTTGATAATCTCCCAGACTTATCCCTTCGATCAGGGATTTTCCAGGCAGTCTTTGATCAGGATCTCCAGCACTCCCAAAACCAGCAGCTCCACTGGAGTAATAGCCTGTATAGGGATCATAAATATCATCAACATAACCCAGAGTTTTTGGAGAGAGAACCATGGTTTCCGGGTAAGCTTCTTTCCAAACACCCCAGGGAGAGATTGTTGAGGGGAGGACCTCCAACAATGTTCCCCGGTGAGCGCCTTTTATCCCCTGCCCAAGGAGCTGACTCCAGAGGGTATTAGTTGGATGGTCAATTAAAACCAGGTTATCGTTGAGCAAATATCCCGAGGCTCGAAAAGAAAACAGCTTATCTTCAATAACTCGATTATAGACAATTGCGGTGAAACATAAAGGACACCAGGTTACCGCAAAGAAATCCCCATCAATTTGGTCATTTACCACTTCATGCAGACTCAGAAGGCGGACAGGATAGGCTCTGGATTTTCCACCAATAAGGAGGCCAACGATTAATTCCAGATCGTCCAAATCCGCCTTCTCAGCCGGCACGAAATTCGAAACTTCTGCCTGGATTGGCGGAATATCATCTTCAAGAGCTGCCAGAATGAGTTCGCCCGGTTTCAGCCGGTAAATTTCCGGCGTCGGAAAAGCAACGGCGTGTGAGCTATTTTGCCCACACGCCGCTACTAAGGAGGAGAGAAACAGAAGGAGAAATAACTTTTTCACCACAATCTATTGATGATTTTCAGTTCTATAATCTTACCTGAAGAGACCTCTGAGGTCGTTATAACCTCGGAGGCCTCCCGCATCTGTTACAATCAGAAAATGTTCACGATTACTACCTGGAACGTCAATGGAATTAGGGCAGCATTCAAAAATGGCGCCGATCAATGGTGGGAAAAACACGACCCGGATCTGCTTTGTCTGCAAGAAGTCCGTGCCCGGCCAGATCAACTGACTGGCCCTCAACAGGAAAAACTCGAAAAACGGCATCCGGTCTGGAATCCTGCCGAAAAAGCTGGTTACAGCGGTGTCGCCACCTTCTCCAAAGGAAAACCATCAGCTAGCGAATTGGGGTTGGACATCCCCCGCTTTGATGTTGAAGGACGGGTCATCCAAACCCTGATGCCCGAATTCAGACTCTTTAATATCTACTTTCCCAACGGCGGCAGGGATCTAAGCAGAGTTGGTTATAAGCTCGATTTTTACCAGGAACTGCTGGAAATTTGCGACGAAGCCCATGCCCGGGGGGGGAAAATCATCATTTGCGGAGATTTTAATACCTGCCATCAGGAAATTGACCTACGCAACGCCAAAGCCAATCAGGGCAATACCGGCTTCCTGCCAGAAGAGCGGGAATGGATCGACATTTACCTCGATCACGGATTTAAGGATATATTTCGGGAGCTCTATCCAGACCGGGAACAATATACCTGGTGGACTTACAGAATGAATGCCCGGGAGAGAAACGTGGGCTGGCGTCTGGATTATTTCCTGATCTCAGACGCTTTGGTCGATTATGTGGAAGATGTCATCATTCATGACGATGTCATGGGATCCGACCACTGTCCAGTCAGCCTGAAGATCGAAATATAAGCTACCAGGTAAGCTCACCTAGTTTTCGCCAAGGTCTTGCCCCACCCTTTGGGGTATAATTTTTTTAGACCCAGGTACTCTGGAGGAAGAATGGGAGATTCTCAAAGAAAGATCAGGATATTAATCGCAAAAGCCGGTCTTGATGGTCATGATAGAGGCGCGAAGGTTGTCGCTAGAGCTCTGCGTGACGCTGGCATGGAAGTCATCTACACCGGTTTAAGACAAACACCAGAAATGATCACTGAAGCAGCCCTCCAGGAAGATGTCCAGGTGGTTGGCCTGTCCATCTTATCCGGGGCACATATGACCCTGGTGCCCAAAGTGCTGAAACTACTGGATGAACAGGGCCTCAGCGATGTAAAACTCTTCCTGGGTGGAATAATCCCCGACGAAGATAAACGAGAATTAATTAAGCTGGGAGTTGACGGTATGTATGGACCCGGCACATCCACCCAGCTGATCATAGAAGATATCCGCAAAGCATGCCAATAACCCGAGCGCAAGATGTCCTGAACGGGGAGCGGCTTGCTCTTACCCGCGCCCTTACCCATATAGAAAACAATACTTCCGAGGGAAAACAGATCCTCGAAGAGATATTTCCCCATACTGGCAAAGCTCATCTCATTGGAGTTACGGGAGCTCCGGGCACTGGTAAGTCAACCCTGGTAAACCAGTTTGTTTTTAAACTCAGGAACCCGGGCCAGGGGCAAGATCCTCCCACAGTAGCCATTATCGCAATCGACCCTACCAGTCCATTTAGCGGGGGAGCTTTGTTGGGTGATCGGGTAAGAATGCAAGACCTTGCCGGAGATCCAGGAATCTTCGTCCGATCCATGGCTTCCCGGGGTTCCCTGGGAGGTCTGGCCTCAACCACAGCGGGGTTGGTTCAGGTATTTGATGCGGCTGGATTCGAACTTATATTGATCGAAACCGTTGGTGCCGGCCAATCTGAAGTTGAAATTGCCTCCCTGGCCCATACCACCATTGTTGTTGAAGCGCCCGGGTTGGGCGATGAAATCCAGACCATCAAAGCCGGCATCCTGGAAATCGCTGACATCCTGGTTGTGAATAAGGCTGATAAACCTGGAGCCGATAATTCCCTCCGGGCTTTGCGGGCCATGCTGGCCCATACCCAGAATGACCAGGTGACCCATCACGGGGAAATGATGGCTGTGGACCTTCCAGAGCCAGAAGGGCAATCCATCTCCTGGGTGCCCCCTGTTCTCCCTACTGTTTCAACAACGGGGGAAGGCATTCGGGAACTGATTCAGCAGGTATTTGCCCATCAGGATTATCTCCAAGAGAGTGGAGAGTGGCAGGTCAGAGATGCTGCCCGACTGAAAAGCGAGTTGGAAAATCTGCTGGGCGCAGCCTTGCGAACTCACTGGGAGTCCTCTATTTCTGAAAATGAATACAAGAAAGTCCTTTCCAAAGTAATTACCCGGAAAACTTCACCCGGAAAAGCTGTGGAGGCATTATTAAAAGGAGCCGGGATATGATCATCGGCGACCAGATTCGATTGAGAGCAATTGAAAAAGATGATTTACCATTCTACGTGAAATGGATTAATGATCCGGAAGTGCGCCTGGGTTTATCATTGGTTCTGCCTTTATCAATGGCTGAAGAAGAGGAATGGTTCGAGAATATGTTAAAACGATCCCCATACGAACGCCCTCTGGCAATCGAGATCCAACCCGATCCCAGTAAAGATAAGTGGGTTTTCGTAGGTAATGGTGGCTTATTTGGGATAGACTGGCAAAACCGGGTGGCTGAAATTGGCATACATATCGGAGAAAAGAAATATTGGGACCAGGGTTTTGGAACCCGGGTTATGCAGTTATTTGTCCAGCATGGATTCGATAATTTGAATTTAAACAGGATCTGGCTCAGGGTGTTTGAAACCAATCCTAGAGCCATTCGGTCTTATGAAAAAGCCGGTTTTATTCACGAAGGAAAATACCGCCAGGGACAATACCTTGAAGGAAAATATGTGGATGTTATGATAATGAGTGTGCTGCAATCAGAATGGCAGGGAAACTAAAAAAAGGATCTAGCAATGTCACATGTAATCGTTAATAACAGCGGAATGTATGGGGAGATCAAACTGTTTGCCGGTACTGCAATTCCCGGGGTAGCTAAAGGCATAGCGGATTATCTCAATATCCCCTGCAGCGGGAGGGATATCATTGAATATCCCAATGAGAATCTTTGGGTCAGACTCCATAAGAGTGTCCGGGGACAGGATGTTTATCTGATCCAGAATACATCCAGGCCCGTCCATCGCAATTTAATGGAACTGTTGATAACATTGCAAACTCTCAGGTTGGATTCTGCTGGGAGAGTTACAGCGGTTATCCCATATTTAAGCTATACACGGTCAGACAAGAAGGATAAACCCCGGGTTCCGATCACGGCCAGATTGATCGCTGACATGATCGAAATCGCAGGTGCAGATCGCTATATGACCATGGATATGCATGCAGGCCAGATCCAGGGTTTCTTTTCCATACCCGGAGATGTCCTGACTGCCTTCCACCTGCTCAAGGATCACATTAAAAAATTCCTTCCAAACATGAAGGATCCTGTGGTATTGACCGTCGACCTGGGGTTTGCTAAAAAGGGCCGAAACCTGGCAGCCGAGTTGGGGGTTCCCATAGCCTTTATCGAAAAACGAAGAATGGGTAAAGGCAACTCTGCTCAAGCTTTATCATTAATCGGAGATACAAAGGACAGAGATGTCATTATTGTCGACGACGAGGTCGATACCGGTGGCTCAATGGCTCAAGCAGCTAATTTGGCAAAAGAGAATGGCGCCAGGAGTATTTATTCGGTTTTTGTCCACCCTGTATTTTCACATGAAGCGGTTGAAAACCTGGCTGCATCGCCAATCACACGTTTGATCACAACCAACACTGTACCTATCCCACCCTCAGATCTTAAAACGCTGAAGAAAAACCGCACCGTGGATATCCTTGATATTGCACCTCTCCTGGGTGAGGTAATCCGCAGGGCCCATGAAGGCCGCAGCGTCGGCGAGATGTTTGACGAGTAAAATCCATGCCGGAATTACCAGAAGTTGAAACATTTCGCAGATATCTGCTTCAAGGAAATTCCGGGGCTCCATCCATCCTGGGAAAAAAGATCCGTGATGCTGATCTACTTTGGGAGGGCACTCTAGCTTCTCCTACCCCCCAAGAGTTTAACGAGCGCATTCAAGGTCAATTTGTGACCGGTGTCGGCCGGCGGGGAAAAAACCTGATCATCCAGCTGGCTAAATATGCCCTGATCATTCATCTCCGGATGAGCGGGGAAATCATTGTTGAACAAAAAACTAATCCGATCGGTAAACATTATCGCTTGATCCTTAACTTTACTGATCCATATCGCCTGGCATTTAACAATATCCGGAAATTTGGAAGGGTATGGTTAACCTTAGACCAGGAGGATTTCCTGGCGAACCTGGGACCTGAACCGCTCAGTGACGACTTTACAACCGAGCAATTTCAGGAAATTCTGGGAAGCCGTTCCAGGGGGCTTAAATATTTCTTACTGGATCAGGAAATGATCGCTGGATTAGGGAATATATATACCGACGAAGCTTTACATCGAGCTAAACTTCATCCCGCAGTCAAAACCGATTCGCTTACCTCCCATGAAGCACATAAGTTATGGAAAAGCATCCGGGAAGTTTTGTTAGAAGCAATCCGAAAACAGGGTTCCAGTATCGACTGGATGTATCGAGGAGGGGATTACCAGAAGTATCTCTCAGTGTATAATTTAGAGGGAGAACCTTGTAAGAATTGTCAAACTCCAATAGAACGGATTAAGATTGCGCAACGGTCAACATACTTTTGCCCAAGCTGTCAAATGCCTCCAGGGTAAGAAGGAGCATCTATGCAAACTGTATTGTTAATCTTTATTGTACTTTTCGCACTTGCGATAGGTTTTTTTCTGGGTCTTTTCCTGCTGTCACTGGATACTCCCCTCACAAGATCTCTGACTAAAAAAGAAGATCCATCACCCGAAATGGTTGATCAAGATCCACCAGATCAATCTTCTCCCGAGGTACGCAAGCCCAGTCCTGATTCCCAATTGATCCTCCAGGTCTGGAGAGAAGAAGGTAAATCGCCTGTTTTTGATCTGGATGGAAAATACCTGAAAAAAGATCAGCTGCCCAGGGATATTTTGAACCTGATCACAATCCAGGAGGACGAATCCCCTGAACCAGCACCCCCTCCAACAGCTGAAGTCCTCCCTCCTCTAGTGAACGTTATCCCAGAAATTGAGGATGAGGACGAAGAAGAGATTGATGAAGGGAAAATGCTCAGTGTGGTTGATGAGGTAAATAACATTCTGCAAAAGAGATTGATCGGTTCTCCTTTGGCAGGCAAAGGGATCCATATGATGGAAAACCACAATAAAGAGATCAGATTCTGGGTGGGATTAGATTCTTATGATGATGTCGAGGAAATACCAGATCCAGAAGTGCGTCAGATTATTGACGAATCTGTCAAGGAATGGGAAAGAAACCGGGAATAATAACTCTATTGATCCTCAAGCGCCAAACGAAATTCCTCAGCTATCTTAACCCCTAATCGCGACCGTAATTCAGCCGGGATGAATGCCCCCTTCACAGCAGCCTGTACCCTTTCAGCCAATACTTTTATTGGCATTCCAAATTGTTCGTGAATGGTCTGGTACTCAGTGGATAAACTGATCCGCGAGATACTGGGGTCGTCAGTATTGATAGACACATTTAAACCCTCTTGTATCATTCGCCGGATGGGATGATCCAATAAAGTTTCAACTGCACCTGAATGATGATTACTGGTTACACAGACTTCAAATAAGGTTCCCCGTTCCCGGGCCAAGGCAACAGTATCTGGATCTTCCAAAACCCGAATACCATGACCAATTCGATCAGCACCCAGAGACTCTATCGCATGGCGGACATTTTCTGCACCACCCCATTCCCCGGCGTGAATTGTAATTGACAAACCATGCTGCTTGGCTCTGGAAAATAAATCCTGGAATGGTTTTGCTGAAAACTCTTTTTCATTGCCAGCCAGATCAATACCAACAATACCCCGATCCACCCTTTCAAGAGCAATATCCAGGACTTTCTCAGCCTGGGTAGTGCTCTCGTGGCGATTGATGCTGATAATCAATCGGACCAGGATTTCAAACTCTGCGGAAGCCTCCTGAACGCTTTCAATAACCCAATCCACTACCTGAGCCATAGGAAATCCTTCCGCCCGGCTGAGTGCTACGGGAGTAAAGCGAAGCTCAAAGTATCGGACATTATCCCGGGCTGCATCCTCAATAGCTTCCCAGGTGACCCGTTTGATAATATCAGGAGATTTATAGAACAGGCGTAATGTGCCAAACTTAGACAGGAAATTTTCAAATGTATAAGGATCCTCATGCTCAACCTGAACGAGCGGCCGCAAATATCCGGTGTTTTTTACATCCAGGTCATGCGCCCTGACGATTTCCATCATTGTCGGAACACGTAAAGATCCCTCCAAATGGCGGTGAAGCTCCACTTTGGGCAGATTCCTGAAATATTCAGATGCTTCGGGTATTGTCCTTTCCGTCATCTACAACCTGTTTAATACCTGAAAATGACTTTTTTTTATTGTACCTGATTAACTTGGCTCCAAAAAAAAGAGACCTCTCCAAATTGGAGAGGTCCGAAATTGATTTTTAACCCGATTTATTTCCTTTTAAGCCCTTTTGGGGGTCTTTTTGTCTTCCTCAACACCAGCCTGGATCCGATTGATATTCCTGGGTTGAAAGGTAAACATGCGATTGATTACTCCCCCGCGCATATCTTCCATCAGCTGTTGAAACATTTCAAAACCGCGAGATTTGTACTGAACCAGGGGATCTCTCTGGGCATATGCCTCCAGCCCAATTGCTACCCGGAGAGCTTCCATCTCGGTGAGATATTCCACCCAGAGTTCAGATATTACCCGCAGGAATAACTCTCTGTAAATATTGCTCATGGCAGAGGCGCCCAGAATTTCCCGGATATAATCCTGGTAATTTTCGGATAAGTTTTCAATTGTTTGGTTTGTAAATTTTTGATAGTCATCCTTGCCAAATCGTTCCTTAATCATTTCCTTGAATTTGTCTTCTATCAAAGAAAGGCGGGTTTCCCGCAATCTTAGGATTTCATTAGCGCCCCAGGCTTGTTGTAATTGGTCTCTGGCCATCTCCAAATGAGACAGAACACTCGATTCGATGTCATCCGGGTTCATCTGATCCATTAGATCAGCAGCATAGAAGGTATATCGCAAACGCTGTGTCCTCAACCAGACGCGTTTATGGGTCTTTTTATCAAATGCAGCCCGCCGGCCTTCTGCCATTAAACCCAAGATCCTGACTATGTCCGATTCTGATAACTGAGTACCAGGAACTTCATTTAAACCTGCATCAATACTTTTAACAATCCGGGAATCATCAGGGTCCTCAAAATATGCTGCCAAACGGTTCGCGAACTGAGATTTAACCCTCTCATCAACTAAACCACTGATCGACTCCCAATCCAGATCAGCAACGGGAATTTCATCTCCCTCCAGAGCAGATCCTAATAAACGTTCCACTCCTCCTAACAGCCGCGTAAACTCAACATTCTTCAGCTGGGATTCCAGCTGTGATCCCAATTCTTCCCTAAGGTCCTCACCGGGTCCATCTACGAGTTCTTTGATCTGGGAGGGATTTAGTTCAAAACGGGTTCTCACCAGATCCTTTAATTCCGCGAAAACGGTTTGAGGATTCAAGGGTTCTTCACTGCCGTAGGAAAGACCTTCCAGGAAAGTATCCAGGGTTTCCAGGCGATCTTCAAGTTGGTCTACGAACCTGAACTGGCGATCTTCCAGGATTCTACCAACAGCATCCAGGACATACTCCCCTTCTGCTGCCAGAACTTTTTTCCCAATTTCTATCAGGGCGGTACGGACCTGGGATTTCGACAGCTCAAAATTCTTACTGTGAATCTCATTGAGGATCAATTGCATTGTATATGAAGGAACTTGTCGTTTCTGGAAAGACAGTGTTGGTTGAGTCTGAGACAACCAGGCAAGTAATCGCCAGGTGCTTCCAATGTCATCTGAACCGTTTTTTTCCAGGATTGCACTGGCAACCCGTTCGGAAACCTCAGTCCGAAGCATATCCAGAACATCCCCTGAAAGATCCTCTTTCTGAAATACACGATCGCGCTGCTGGTAGATCATTGCGCGCTGTGTATTTAACACATCGTCGTATTCCAGCAAATGTTTTCTAACATCAAAATTCGCCCCTTCCACCCGGTTTTGAGATTGTTCAACTACCCGATCTACCAGGGGATTGGCGATAGGCATGGATTCATCAACTTGCAGTCGAGTCATCAAGGCTTCCATTTGCTGTCCCCCAAAACGCGCCATTAAATCATCTTCCATGGAAAGGTAAAAACGCGACGACCCCGGATCTCCCTGGCGAGCTGCCCGACCTCTGAGCTGGTTGTCAATTCTCCTGGCTTCATGGCGCGCTGAACCTATCACATGCAAGCCGCCAAGAATTTTAACTTGTTCCTTATCCTTCATGTGCTGAAGGAAAAAGTTTATTTCTGTATCATAGATCCCGTAATCTTCTGGGGAAAGTTGCTTGATTAGTTTTTCCTGGTCCGAAAGGGATAATTCAAATGGATCTTTATGTCCTGCCCGATTGAGAACCCGCACTACATCAGATGTGATTTCCTCTGCCAATTCTCCACCCAGTTTAATATCCACACCACGACCGGCCATGCTGGTGGCAATCATCACTGCACTAAAAGCTCCCGCACCGGCAATGATCTGACTCTCTTCAGTATGTCTTCGGGCGTTAAGAACATTATGATTGACTCCACGCTTTAACACTTGGGCTAACCTCTCCTGGTAATCTGGACCCAGTTCCAGGATCTCCAGCAGCAGCTGAAGGTTTTCCGGATCATTGACATTTAATTCCAGATCAAGCTCTAACTGCTTCACCAGGTTACGCAAATGACCTAGTTTTAAGTCGTTTAGGGGAATGTTGAGTGGTTGGAGTTCAAGTATTCTGCGCCCGTCAGGATAACGATCATGTTTTCTCAGCCAGCTTTCTCGAATCATTAAAGTATAAGCCAGCGTGCGAATGGATGGTCCATCAAGCCGATTAGATAATTGTTCAGATTTTTCTACCGAGGTTGTGCCAACCAAAAGAGGTCTTCCAAACACATGGAATGTCAAAATCTCTTCAGCGATCGCCCGTAATTTGGCTTCCTCACTAATATAAATCAAATCTGAAAAATCCTTCCGCTTCCAGTAAAGGGGGTGTTTTTCAGGATCATTTTTATCTGAATAATATGTGTATTCAAATCCCGAATCAGGTTCTTTGCCTTTCAAAGTAACCAGGGATGTGTCTTCCTGGGCAGCTATAAAATCCAGGTTGGTTGGAATTGCAATCGGATCTAAACCATAGATTTCGTTAAATTCCTCGGATTCCGTTACTGCGGTTCCCGTCATTCCTGAAAGTTTTTCGTACATTCGGAAATAATTCTGAATGGTTATGGTGGCGTAGGTGACATTTTCACCCTGCACTTTAACATTTTCCTTGGCTTCAACAGCCTGGTGCAGCCCATCAGACCAACGACGTCCCGGCATCAATCTTCCTGTAAAGTCGTCAACAATAACAACTTTACCTGCCTGGACCAGGTAATCTTTATTCTTCTTGAAAATAAACTCAGCCCGCAGCGCTTGCTCAAGATAACCTAGCAATCGGGCCTGTTCAGTGGTGATGTCTTCCGGGCGGTCTGGATCCCCCAGGGGTTGACCCAGGAGCTCCTCAATATGCATTTCGCCGAGGGGAGTAAGAGTGATGTTCCGATCACGGATGCTGATCTCATAATCTTCAGGGATTAAACGTTTGACAATTTTCGCCATACGGCGGAACCACTCAGGATCATCATGGGATGGACCGGATATGATCAGCGGCGTTCGGGCTTCATCGATCAAGACATTATCAACTTCATCGATGATGGCATAATGATGTCCGCGCTGCACCTTATTTTCCAGCTGCATGGTCATATTATCCCGCAGGTAGTCAAAACCAAATTCATTATTGGTTCCATAAACAATATCTGCCTGATAAGTAATATCCCTGAGCACCATATCCAGCTGATTGCGATCTTCCTGGGGTGATTTATTCTCAAGGTTGACCAGGAAAGCCTTTTTCCCATGCTCAGTCCTGGCTGCCATTTGCAGCACGCCAACACTTAATCCCAGGTAGCTGTAGATGGGCGCCATCCAGCGCGCATCTCGGCGAGCCAGATAATCATTGACTGTTACCAGGTGAACTCCCCGGCCAACAGGCAGATCGCCCAGGGGTTCAAATTTCCAGGTCTCTGGATCCTCTCCCCAGTTTTTCCTGGCCTTTTCCATCCATTCAGGTGATAAATTGAGTGCGTTTAGATACAATGGGAGAGTAGCTGCCAGGGTTTTTCCTTCACCAGTTCTCATTTCCGCCACAAAACAGCGGTGCATAGCAATTCCACCGATCATCTGGACATCAAAATGCCTCTGGCCAATCGTTCTCTTGCTGGCTTCTCGCACGGCAGCAAAAGCTTCCAGCAGAATATCATCAAGGTTCTCACCCGTTGCTAAACGAAGGCGGAATTGATTTGTTTTTCCCCGTAATTCCTCCTCGCTGTATCCCTCATATTCCAGTTCGAGGTCATTTATCAGTGTTACTTCTGCCGATAACTCTACTAATACCTTTTGATGGGGGTCTCCTCCCACCAGACGGACGATTTTTTCTAACATCAGATCACCTTATTCAATTCAATTTCATGATAGAAATACCTCGGATTGCTTTCCGCGAATTCAGGAGGATTATAGCATACGGGCAGATATTTCATCTAAGAACCGGGAAGGGGGTGATGTTATAATCCTTGATTGTGAGCACAGATACAGGATCCCATGATTCGTTCTCAGCAAACCGCCAAATTGCCCGGGCAGCAGGCCTGGTCACAGCAGCTTTTATTATCAGTAATATCACGGGGCTGATCAGACAAATCCTGGTTGCCAACGCCTTTGGCACTTCGGATGCGATGGAAGCATTTAACGCAGCCAACCGCATCTCTGAAACCCTGTTTAACCTGGTAGCTGGCGGTGCGCTGGGTTCAGCATTCATTCCCGCCTTTACAAGTTTGCTGGCAAAGGAAAAACGCCAGGATGCCTGGAAACTGGCTTCCTCAATATCTAACCTGGTATTGATCACTCTAACAGTGATCGCAGCTCTATCCGCACTATTTGCCCCCCAGGTTGTCAGGCATCTACTTGCTCCTGGTTTTGCAGCTGACCCTGCTAAAGAAGCTCTCACAATTTCCCTGGTCAGGCTGATGCTGCCCTCGGCAGTTCTGTTTGGATTAAGCGGCCTGGTGATGGGTATTCTCAATTCACACCAGGTATTCTTTATCCCGGCATTGACACCATCGATGTATCAAATCGGAATGATCTTTGGTGTGACTGTGTTATCTCCCAAAATGGGCATCCAGGGTCTGGCCTGGGGAGTGCTGATAGGCGCTGCGCTGCATTTGATCCTCCAGCTGCCCCTATTATTCAAACAGAGGGCTGTTTACACACCCACCCTGGGTCTAAAAACACCAGATGTTCGTGAAGTTGCCAGGTTAATGGGTCCCAGGTTTCTGGGTGTCGCGGTTGTCCAGTTAAATTTCTGGATCAATGTCAGGCTGGCATCCCTGCAGCCAGGGGGCAGCGTGACAGCAATTACAATCGCTTTCACCTTGATGCTGATGCCCCAGGCGGCAATAGCTCAATCCATCGCTACTGCAGCGCTTCCGACTTTTTCTATCCAGGTAGCCAAAAACAAGCTGGCGGAGATGAGAAATTCACTCTCGGCAACGTTGAGGGGTATTTTGTTGTTGTCAATTCCTGCCAGCATAGGACTGGTTCTTCTTCGGAAACCCATCATTTCAATTCTCTACCAACGGGGAGAATTCACCTCATACTCTACAAAACTGGTTGCCTGGGCTTTGCTTTGGTATGGAATTGGCCTTGTCGGACACGCCATGGTTGAAATCCTTGCCCGGGCGTTTTACGCCCTGCACGATACCAAAACCCCTGTCCTGATCGGAATTGCAGCCATGTCGCTGAACGTGATCTTAAGTTTTACCTTCTCTGCCGCCTTCACACGCCTGGGTTGGATGCCTCATGGAGGGTTAGCTTTAGCGAACTCCCTGGCAACAGGATTGGAAATGCTGGGTTTGATCCTGATCATGCGATTACGATTAAATGGACTAAATGGGAAACGAATCTGGACGGGAGTTCTAAAAGCTGCCGGCGCGGGGCTGCTCATGGCCGGGGCAATTCAGAGCTGGATTATCCTGACAAATAATCGCCCTGTCTGGATTTTAGCTATTGGCGGTATTTTTATCGGACTATTAGTTTATCTGGGGGGATTGACGTTATTAAAAACCACAGAGATCAAACAAGTATCTCAATTACTCCGGGACAAATTTTCCTGATCTATCTCGCAAATACCCAATAATTCAGGGACTGACAAGAACTTCAACGCTTGAAAGGTGTTGAATACCTGAGAAGTTTCCATCCCTGGCAATTACCTGAACTCGAATCCACGAAGAAGAACCAACCTGAAAGGGAATTTCTCCTTCAAAAGCACGATAACCGTGACCGAGATTTTCGCTCGACACAAGGACAATACCCGACCCAACCTGACCACCATCCCGGTTGATTAATTCCACTATCAACTGATCTTCAGGCGCAAATCTTGTTACTCCCTGGATAATCAGAATATCCCCCTGGATCAGGGTGCTGGATATAGGCTGCTGGATGACCAAGTTATCAAAAAGATCTTGAATTGCCTTAATTTCTACTTCTCCCTCAGACAACAAAATCAGGTCAGTGGTGGTGATCGTTGTGATCCTTTCATATTCATCCAGAGAGCTGATTTCCAGACGGGTTGTTTCGGCAGACTTGTTGATCCCAAATCGAATATCCAATATATGGTGAGAAGTATCACCATCGCCATCTTCCCGAGAAAATGATTCCCGGACCAGCAATCTGCCATCATCGCCATACAGGGAAACTTGATAATTCAATTCACCTTTAATTGATAAGGCAGGCGCCAGAAAGATATGCAGTTTAAATGGGGACACCACCCTGGATAAACGGCCAGGGTTGATGATTTGAATCTCTGCTTGGGGAAGAGGGTCTGGAAGGGTCATCGGTTCCGGTGTTCCCATGACCACGTTAATGGTAGGTGTGAGGGAAATGCTCGGCTGAGGAGTTACAGTGGACGTAATGGTGGGAGCAGCGGTAGCAGTCTGCTGGGCAGGGTTAAGCGTTGGAGAAGGCGGTGGCGTTACCAAGCCTTGATCAACCAGGGCTTGAGCAGTCAGCTCGATCACTGTAGGCAATTTCTCTTCCGGAATGAAGGTCGGAGGAAGATTGCCAGGGATTGAACTGCAGCCCGCGGCAATAAAAATCAAACCAAGAGAACATAATAGATAACGTGGGTGAACCATGCAATTGCTTGGGCGGGACCTTATGAGTTTACATTGAAGAATCTGTTTCAAATTTTTCAATTACCGATAATAATCTGACTAAAGCAATTGGTTTTTCAAGGAATAATTGTGCCCCGGCATTGATAACTTCATCAACCAGAGCCTCCTCCGGCATTGCAGAAATAATCACCACGGGTACCTTCTTGGTTTTTTTATTTCTCCTCATTTTCTCCAGGAGTTCAAAACCAGACATGCCGGGAATATTCAAATCCACAAAGATCAGATCATAGGATCTTTTTTTTATTAAATCCCAGCCCTCAAAAGCGCTCGAGGCAATATCAGCGTGATGATCTGCGAGGGAGACAGCTTTCACATAGGTTTCTAATGAATCAGTATCATCATCGACAAATAATATCAGTCCCACCTGCTTACCTTCTCCTCTTCACTTAAAGAATATACCCCAAATATTCAGAAACCAATCCGCCGGACTAAAGTTGGTATATTGCTCCGAATTTTTCATTCAGGTATTTCAAGTATGGCTCAGGGTTAATTTCTTCCCCTACAATTCTTTTTACCAGGACCTGGGGTTTAAATTTCGACCCATGTTGATGAACATTCTCTCGGAGCCAGGATAACAATTCTGAAAAATCGCCAGACTGGATCTGACCGGATAATCCTGGTATACCTTGATTTATTTTTTCCCAGAGCTGATTTGAAACCAGATTTCCCAGGGAATAAGTTGGGAAGTAACCCAAAACACCGCCCGACCAATGAACATCCTGTAATACACCATCGGCATCATTGGGCGGAATAACACCCAGGTAATCATCCATCCGATCATTCCAGGCTGTGGGCAAATCTGCAACCTGCAGAGTTCCTTCCATTAACTCAATTTCCAATTCCATCCTCAGCATAACATGCAGGTTATAGGTCGCTTCATCCGCCTCAACTCTGATCAGAGAGGGTTCCACTTTATTGATGCCTTTGTAGAAAGTCTCCAGATCAACATTTCCCAATTGGGTTTTGAATGTGTCCTGCAGAGTGGGATAAAAATGAACCCAGAAATCATAGGAGCGTCCCAGCAAGTTTTCATACATGCGGGATTGAGATTCATGGATCGCCAGTGAAGCTCCACCACCAAGAGGTGTTCTCTCCAAATCAGGGGAAACACCTTGTTCATATATCGCGTGCCCAGCCTCATGCAGAGTGCCGAATAATGCTGTATTTAAGAAGTTTTCATCAACCCTGGTTGTGATCCGGACATCGCCAACGCCAAAGTTAGTTGTAAATGGATGGGCGGCTTTATCCTGGCGGCCGCGGTTCCAATCATATCCGAACTTTGTGATGACAGCTTCGCCAAATTTCCATTGTTCATCGCCATCATATTTGAGGTGTAAAAAGGAATCGTCAACCTGGGGTTTATCACTGATAGCTTTGATTAACTCCACTTGCTTTGGACGTATATCCGCAAATATCTTCTTTACCTGGGCGGTTTTCATGCCTGGCTCAAAATCATCCAATAAGGGGTCATAAACATGTTTAAAAGGTGCAAAGAAACCTGCATACTGCTGCCGCATTTCCACAATTTTCTCCAGATGGGGCTGAAAATGAGGGAAATCATCATTTTGGCGGGCTTCTTCCCAGGCTCCATGAGCCATTACGGTAATACGCGTAAACTCTGCCACATAATCACTTGGCACTTTGGTTTGTTTTTGGTAATCCCGCTGAGTGACTTCTATCAAACAGGCATCATCAGATTCTGGATCCAATGATTCTCGAAAGGATTTGAGCTCCTCTAATAAAGAACCGACTTCTTCAGATATAAATCTGGCATGACCCAGGCTGCTTAAAGTTCCCATTTGATTACCGCGGGCAGATACTCCCCCGGGGGGCATATAGGTCTGTTGATCCCATTCCAACAAAGCAGTTGCGCTATGCAGATCAGATACTTCTGCCAGAATTTTCTTCAATTGAGCAAGTTTTTCTTTCATCAAATCCTCTACAATTTATCCGTAAAATTGGGTTCTCAACCGGCTGATTTCATCTGCTTCCCTGAACATCAAAAAACCCTATCATATCTCTTCTGAGAGGGATTGGGGAACTTTAAACAGCCTTCCTAAGTCTTATTCTTAACAATTTATGATACCACGAGTTAGGAAGTCACGCCCTCCTGCTAGCATGTGCTTTTGGGCTGCGGGAATTGGCCCCTGAAGCTCAGACTAAGCAGGATTTTCCACCTCTGTTTCAGTAATAATCCAGGCCAGATAAGAGCTGGATCCTCCCACTACCGGAATGGCAATAATTTCCGGTAGATCATAAGGATGAAGTTTCTGGATGAGGGGAATAATCTTCTCCTCAAGCAAGTCTGAACGGGTTTTGATAAAAAGCTGAAATTCCTTTTCTTCCTGAAGTTCACCATCCCAGTTATAGAGGGAAATCAATCCGGGAAGGATATTAACACAAGCGGCAAGCTTCTTCTCCAGGAGAGCTTTGGCAATCAGGTTGGCTGATTCCTGATCAGGCACTGTCACCAGCACCAGAATAATTGGTTTTTCGTTATTCATAACTCTGTTGTCTCCCTGAATCCATGGGAATAAACAGAAGCAATCCGGTTACTTTGCACTCCCCATCTGCCAATAGATAGGCAGTAGAGAATAAAATCCCAGGTATTGCCCAGTAAATTTCCCATTCTGATCATCCGCAAGATGATCTCGATGGCATCAAAACCATCTTCACCATAAGCTTCGAGTAATTGATCATCAAACCCTGTTTCGGCCTTGCCATTACCCACTGCCCATGACCGGGCATAAAGTACTGCCAATCTTTGATCTTCAGGTATGGTTTGAGGAAGGTTCCCTTGAGTGAAGGAAAGGACTTCACCATCCGATAAACCAACCTGATAGGCTTGCCGAACATGAAAAGCGCGGTAGTATCTGCATTGGTTCACCTCTGTTACCGTCAGCATTAAACGCTCACGGAATGCGGGATCAACCATGTCTGATCGCACAGCTTCTTTAATTCGATCTCGCTTGGATATCAAATGATGGAGATCTCCCCAAAAGGGTTTCCAGCTGGAATAATAATTTTTTCGGAGCATAGTGTGATATTAGTTTGCCAAAGTAATAGAAACTTGATAGGGACCCAAATAGTTGGAAAAGTCGGATCTAGAGTCCCTTGTATTTTAACAGGAACCGGGTTGATTGGATGAGAAAACATTAACTGTGGCTGTTTAATTACACAATGGGCAAAAAACCTTTGGTATGATGATCTTGAACTTGTGACATGTTACATGAAAAATAATGACTTACAGATACATGTTAAAGTTATAATTCAAGTGGAACATAACTAATGATTCTCCCTGTTTTTAAATCAGGAGCAAATACTATGTATAAAATTACCGCCAAAGAAGACCTCGCTCCCAATATTACACGTTTCAGCGTTGAAGCCCCTGAGGTTGCCCGGTCCAGAAAACCAGGACAGTTTGTCGTAATCCGGGCTGATGAAACCAGTGAACGGGTTCCATTAACTATCGTTGATTCAGATCCGGAGAAAGGCACTATTGATCTGATCATACAAAAAGCCGGATTCAGCACAACCTGCCTGGTCAGTTTTGAGGTTGGGGAAGGATTTCTGGATGTCCTGGGACCTCTTGGCAGGCCAACCGATATGGAACACTACGGCACAGTCGTTTGTGTTGGAGGCGGTGTGGGAACGGCAGTTTTGTATCCTATCATAAAAGGATTAAAAGAAGCCGGGAATAAGGTCATAACCATAAACGGCGCCAGGAATAAGGAATTAGTGATCCTGGAAAAGGAATTGGCCAAGGTTAGTGATGAACTTATCATTGCTACCGATGATGGAAGTTATGGGATGAAAGGGTTTGGATCTACAATTCTCCAGGGTTTAATTGATGATAAGACCAAAATTGATTTCGTGGTCGCAATTGGACCTACAATGATGATGAAGGCAGTTGCAGAAGTTACCCGCCCGTATGGCATTAAAACAATTGTCAGCTTAAATGCGATCATGATTGACGGCACCGGGATGTGTGGAGTTTGTCGGGTAACAGTGGGCGACGAAATAAAATTCGCCTGCGTGGATGGACCCGAGTTCGATGCTCACCTGGTGGATTTTGATGAACAGATCGCCAAACACCACTATTACGATCAAGAAGAAGCCTGCCAGATGGAAAAAATTATCGATGAAGCGGAACAGGAGAGAACATAATATGGCCGAAGAAAAACGCACCCGGCCCACCAGGAAAAAGCCAGAACGCATTCCCCGCCAGGCAATGCCTGTCAGAAACCCTGAGGATCGCATCACGGATTTCAACGAAGTCGCTACAGGTTTTACTGAAGAATTAGCCGTGATAGAGGCAAAACGCTGCCTACAGTGCCCTAAACAACCCTGTGTGGGTGGCTGCCCGGTTTCGGTAGATATCACGGGTTTCATTGGCCTGATCGTAGAAGGTGATTTCATAAACGCAGCTCAGAAGATCAAGGAAACCAACCTGCTGCCGGCTGTTTGCGGTAGGGTCTGCCCCCAGGAAGAACAATGTGAGCAGGTTTGTGTTGTGGCAAAGATAGATAAACCTGTAGCCATCGGAAGATTGGAACGTTTTGTGGCTGATTATGAGCGGGAGCATGGCTCAGTTGGCTTGCCTGAACTTGCTCCACCCACTGGTAAAAAAGTTGCTGTGATAGGGTCCGGACCAGCAGGAATTACAGTGTCATATGAACTGCTGCAGGCCGGCCACAAGGTCACGATATTTGAAGCTCTTCATGAACTTGGTGGTGTGCTGGTATATGGAATCCCGGAATTTCGTTTACCTAAAAGTATCGTAGCCGCTGAAATTGACACCATCAAACAGCTCGGAGCAGAAATCAAACTAAATATGCTAATAGGAAAAACCAGGACTATTGATGAATTAATGGATCGGGATGGTTTTGATGCTGTCTTTATAGGCACAGGAGCCGGCCTGCCCATGTTTTTGGATCTTCCTGGAGAAAACCTGAATGGAATTTCAGCTGCAAATGAGTTTTTAACCCGGGTGAATTTAATGAAAGCCTACCGGGAAGAGTATTCGACCCCGATTAAAGTTGGTAAAAAAGTAGCTGTGATCGGTGCCGGAAATGTCGCAATGGACTCCGCCAGAGCCGCCAAACGCGTGGGCGGGAAAGATACCGAGGTCAGCATAGTTTACCGGCGCGCCCGGGATCAAATGCCCGCCCGTGAGGAAGAAATCCATCATGCCGAGGAAGAAGGCATCATTTTCAACCTATTGACAAATCCAATCCGATTTGTCGGGGATGAAAACAACAACGTCGTGGCTTGCGAATGCGTGAAAATGGAGTTGGGTGAACCTGATGCTTCTGGCAGAAGGCGCCCCATCCCCATCGAAGGGTCTGAACACATGGTAGAAGCTGATACTGTGATAGTTGCTTTGGGTACTATGCCCCGAAAATTTATCGCAGAGACCACGCCGGATCTTAATACCAGCGATTGGGGTACTTTCCTGGTCACGGAAGAGACAGGCGCTACCTCTAAAAAGGGCGTATTTGCCGGGGGTGATATCGTTACCGGGTCCGCCACTGTGATAAAAGCGATGGGCGCAGGAAGGATAGCTGCAAAAGCCATCAATGAATACCTGGACACGCTCTAAAACCCCCATATTTGATCTTAAAACCCCGGAAATCCGGGGTTTTTTTATGCCTTTTTCTGCTCTTCAAGAGGCAAGTCTAAACCTTTTTCTAACAATGTTTTAGAGGGTCAAAGTGGTATAATTAATTAGTGTGTGCTTCTCTTGAGCAGCACACCTTTTCATTAATATGTTTTGGAATTAAAAAGGGTCGTATTATGGATATTGGTGTCGTACAATTGATCAATATTGATAAGGAAATGCGCTCCTCCTATCTCGATTATGCCATGAGCGTAATCGTGGCCAGGGCGCTGCCAGATGCCCGGGACGGACTAAAACCGGTTCACCGCCGGATTTTATTCGCCATGCATGATATGGGTATCCGTTCCGGCAGTTCCTATAAAAAATCAGCCCGCATTGTTGGTGAAGTTCTGGGAAAATATCACCCTCACGGCGACAGCGCAGTATATTTTGCCATGGTCAGGATGGCTCAGGATTTTTCCTTGCGTTACCCGTTGGTTGATGGACAGGGAAACTTTGGTTCCATTGATGGGGATTTACCGGCTGCCATGCGTTACACGGAAGCTCGCCTGGATTCCATGGCCGAGGAAATGCTGGCTGACATTGATAAGGAAACAGTTGTTTTTACAGACAATTTTGATGGATCCCTTAAAGAACCGAATACTTTACCAGCCCGTCTGCCCAATCTGCTGCTGAACGGTGCCTCTGGCATCGCGGTCGGCATGGCTACCAACATCCCACCCCATAATCTTAACGAGTTGGTCGCCGGGATCAATCACCTGATCGATAACTATAAAAAAATTGATTCCGTCACCATTGAGGACCTAATCAAGATTATCCCTGGTCCAGACTTCCCCACCGGCGGCATCATCATTGGCGACGAAGGTATCCGCCAAGCCTATGCAACCGGAAGAGGAAGGATCATCCTGCGGGGCCGGGCTCATATCGAGGAAATGGACAACGGCCGCTTCAGGATCGTGATCACAGAAATCCCCTACCAGCTAAAGAAAACCACCCTGATCGAACGCATCGCCAGCCTGGTTCGGGAAGATAAAATCAAAACCATCTCTGATCTGAGAGACGAATCTGACCGGGATGGGATGAATATTGTGATTGAGCTCAAACGCACAGCTCAACCGCTAAAAGTTCTCTTCCAGCTTTATAAGTACACAGCTCTGCAGACCACTTTTAGCGCCCAGATGCTAGCTCTGATTAATGATGAACCGCGGCTGTTATCACTTAAACAGGCGCTCACGATTTATATCGATCACCGGCTGGATATCATCCAACGGCGAACCAAATACGAACTGAACAAAGCGGAAGCCCGGGCACACATCCTGGATGGATTGCTGATCGCCCTTGAGAATATTGATGAGGTTATTAAAACGATCCGGAAATCCGCCGATACAGATACTGCCAAAACCACCTTGATGGAACGTTTCAGCCTGACCGAAATCCAGGCCCAGGCAATCCTTGATATGCAGCTCAAACGCCTGGCTGCCCTTGAACGACAGAAGATTGAGGATGAACACAAAGGACTGATAAATAAAATAAAGAAACTGAAAAGCCTGTTGAGAAGCCAGAAACAGCAGCTCAAGATCATTAAAGACGACCTGGCTGAACTGGTTGAAAAATATGGCGATGAGCGGAGAACTGATATCGCTCCCGACGCCGCGCAGGATATTAATGAAGAAGACCTGGTTCAGGACCAGGCGATCCTGATCAGCATCACCGAGAGAGGCTATATCAAAAGGGTTACTGCTCAAACCTACCGCTCCCAAAAACGCGGTGGAATAGGAGTTAAGGGACATACCATGAGGGATGAGGATGAGGTAATGGCCTTAATCCCGGCCCGAACCCTGGATACTGTTCTGTTCTTCTCTGACCGGGGAAAAGTATATTCCGCCCGGGCATATCACATCCCTGAAGCCAGCCGCACCAGCCGGGGATTGCCAATCGTCAATGTGCTCAATATAGATCCTAATGAGAAAATTACGGCGATCGTACCAGTGGCTGACTTCAAAGAAGCTAAATACTGCACAATGGCAACCCTAAAAGGCCTGATCAAGCGGGTGGATCTATCAGAATTTGATTCCGTCCGCCCATCTGGATTGATTGCCATCAACCTGAAAGATGATGATCGTTTGGGTTGGGTCCGACTGACCAGCGGGAAAAATGATCTGATGCTGATCACTCAAAATGGTTATGCCCTGCGATTTAAAGAAAAAGATGTCCGTCCCATGAACAGGCCGGCAATGGGAGTGATTGGAATTCGCCTCAGGGAGAAAGACCAAGTAATTGGTATGGATGTCGTTGAAAAAGGTGGAGATTTGCTGGTCATCACTGAGAGAGGATATGGGAAAAGAACAAAACTTGATAGTTATCCTGTTCGAAGCAGGGCGACTATGGGTGTTCTGACCACTGATAAAAAAGCCCTGAAAATTATTGGAAAGATTGCATCTGCCCGTGTGGTGCAGCCAAAAACCGATCAAATAACGGTTATCACCGCTGAAGGCACGATTATGCGCACCAAAGCTGACACCATTTCCCAATATAATCGGGTTGCCAGGGGAGTATCCATCATGCAAATGCGTGAAGGGGATGTGGTGGTTGCCATTGCCAGGTTCGATGAGTTGGACCTGGACATTGAAGAGCCCGAAGAACAAACCGAACAAAAATAATAATGTGAGGGACCAGATCTCTTAAAGGGATCCGGTCCCTATACTTAAAGTGTAAAACGGTTTCCTGTCTGGAAACCGTTTTACACTTTAGAATGGCAGGGCAATTTTGCCTGCTACCAACAAGCAAAAAGCACTGATTATGGCAGCAGTGAAAAATAACAGGAACGCCAGCACAAACCGCTGTCCGGGAGTCATACCCAGGAGTTCTGGTTTAGGGTCTCTTACTCTTTCTCCCCAAACCTCATCGTCAGAAAAATCAAAGTCATCATCAAATTGATTACGGATATCATCTAAGGACATAGCTGCTCTCCCCTGAATTTTCAATCCTTTTTCTAGTGTAGCTTATTTTTAGGATCTGTCAACCAAACGCAAGTGGATCTCTCCTGTTCGGTAATGGTTCTCGTCCCCGGAGTCCGACTGGATAATCAGAGAGCCATTGTCAGAAATTCCTATCAACTGGCCTTGATCGACTATATCTTCAGCAGATAAAAGCGTTACCTGTTCTTTTTTATATGCTAGATAACCTTCCCAAGCGGTTAGAAACGATTGGGTTGTTATCCTGGGATACCATTTCAGGATTGCCCGGAGCACATCAACCAGCAAATCCACTCGAGAAAATTCCTTTCCTGCCAGTTCTTCCAGCGACGAAGCTGGAAAATTCAACGGGTAATCCGGAACGGATCCCTTTAGAACGTTAATACCTATACCAAGGACCACAACTTTCAAGTCCGGTCCGCTCCAATGGATGTCAACCAGCACCCCAGCGACTTTTTTTCCGTCCACCAACACATCATTGGGCCATTTGATCTCTGCATTAAGTGATAAGTTTTCAGTCAGAACTTCCGCAACTGCAAGCCCACCCAATCCGCTCAATTTTTCAAGCTGATTGGCCTCAATCAGGCTGGATTCAGGATATAAGATCAGGCTGAAAGCCAGGGCTTTCCCGGGTTGTGTAACCCAGCTTCTCCCAGATCTTCCCTTGCCTGCTGTCTGGGAATCTGCCACAACCAGTGAAAAAGGCGGAGCTCCCTGCTGGACCAAATCATCTGCAACCTGATTGGTAGAACCCAATTCCTGATATAAGTAAAGCTCACCAAGGGGAAGCTTCTCTAAACGTTTCTTCCAGGTGTTAACGTCCATGGGCTAATTGTACCTAAAGTTTCTCATAAGGGACCGGATCCCTTTAAGGGATCCGGTCCCTATTTAATAAAAAGATACGGTTTCCTGGGAGGAAACCGTATCCGTAGAGCTAATCAGCTATTTTTACTTAGTATTTTTTACCGGCATACCACCATTTTTAGGCTCAGAAACCGGGAAAATAATTGCCAGTTCTTTCGCGTCAACAGTTTCCTGTTCCAGGAGTTTCTCAGCCAAAACATCAAGCACTTTCCGATGCTTTTTCAAGATATCCAAGGCGCGGACATAGGCATCACCGACCAGCTGCTTAACTTCGATATCAATCAATTCAGCAACTGATTCAGAGTAATCCCGTTGTTCAGTGAATTCTTTTCCGAGGAATACCATTTCATCTTTCTTCCCGTACACCATGGGTCCGAGCGTTGTGCTCATACCAAGACGAGTGACCATTTCCCGGGCTAAATTCGTGACCCGTTCCAGGTCATTGGAAGCTCCTGATGTAATATCACTGAAAACAATTTCCTCCGCTGCCCGTCCGCCCAAGAGACTGACCATATCGGCCAGGATCTTATTCCGGGAGACCAGAGTGCGGTCTGTTTCAGGCAGGATCAGAGTATAACCACCTGCCTGACCACGGGCAATGATCGAAATCTTGTGGACAGTATCTGCTTCAGGCAAAGATCTGGCCGTGATTGCGTGCCCAGCTTCGTGATAAGCAATGATTTGTTTCTCAACATCACTGATCAGGCGGCTCTTCCGCTCAGGACCAGCGATCACGCGTTCGATGGATTCCTGGAAATCTGTTTGTTCAATGGCCTTCTTTTCTCGCCTGGCTGCCAAAATGGCTGCTTCATTGATCATATTCTCCAGGTCAGCGCCCACAAAACCAGGGGTGGATTTGGCCAGTATTTTCAAATCCACGTCCGGCGCCAGGGGTTTACCTCGGGCATGGACTTCCAAAATTGCTTCCCGTCCCACCATATCCGGTCGGTCAAGAATTACCCGCCGGTCAAATCGTCCCGGCCGCAATAGGGCAGGATCAAGGATATCAGGGCGGTTTGTGGCAGCTATAACGATGACATTAGTGTCAGTGTCAAATCCGTCCATTTCAACCAGGATCTGGTTAAGGGTCTGCTCCCGTTCGTCATGACTTCCGCCAAGTCCCGCTCCTCTATGGCGGCCAACAGCGTCAATCTCATCCACAAAGACAATACAGGGGGAATCACCTTTCGCTTTATCAAATAAATCCCTCACCCGGCTGGCGCCTACACCTACAAACATCTCTACAAATTCCGAACCAGAGATGGAGTAAAACGGCACACCGGCTTCTCCTGAAACTGCCTTGGCCAACAAGGTTTTACCAGTACCAGGTGCACCCATCAACAGCAAACCTCTAGGAATCCGGGCTCCGAGGGCCATGAATTTTTCCGGTTCCCGGAGAAATTCTACAACCTCCATTAAATCTTCTTTAGCCTCGGGTATTCCGGCCACATCATCAAATGTAACAGTGGGATTGTCACCAGTAAACTTCCTGGCCTTGGATTGGCCAAAATTCATGGCGGAAGTGCCGCCGCCCCTTGCCTGCCGGAAAACAAACCAGAATAATCCTGCAATCATGATAAATGGCAGAATATAACCCAGAACGTTGATCACACCAAACCATACACTGGGCGGTTTGATTTCAATCATGACATTTTTAGGATTTAAATACTCAGCAGATACCCCCAGTTCACTGAGCTGCTGAAGAAATGTCGCATCCGGTTCTTTATAGGATATCCCTTCTGACCCATCCGGATATATTAAGTTAAGTTCATCTTCATTCACAATCACTCTATTCAAATCACCATTAATTATCAACTGAGCAACTTCCCCGATAGTCAGCTCGTCAGTAGCAGTTGTCTGCTGCTGGAAACTGTAAAACACCAAGATGATGATGCCAACAAAGAGCATAATGTAAATGATAGATTGTCGATTGTTTGTTCCAGAATCCACACATACCTCCGTTGGGCCGAAGCCCTGTGTGCGTCATGATAAACAGCAAGCACACAATGCTGACAGTATACCAAAAAGGAAATCCTTTTTTGGAAACAGGGACATTATACCAATCCCTCTCCAGCTTGAATATGTACAGAGCCACAATTAATATGAATTTAATAATAGAATTGCCCTATAACAAAAAATGTATAATCATCTTCAGCACCGGGAAGACTTATGAAGATATCTATCCGGAAAAATCAGATTAAAAATTTTATCAGGACAATAATCGTGACAGGATTATTGTCGATCTCTTCCTGCAGTGATCAGGAATCCTGGACAAATAGCCCTTATCAGCCCTCTCCGGAATCTACCGTATTTACAGAACTCCCTTCGCCCCTCAGATTATTACTCTTATTAATCCTGATTTTCACCTTCCAGGTGCCGGTCACAATAAATATGGACAGCCTCCTTTACAAAAGCTGATCCACCTTCCCTGATGCGCTCGTAATTAACGGCAAAACGGGGATCCTGGACCCACATATCAGCCAGACCCCGCAAGAATTTCACTTCACAGGAGTAAAAGTACTTGTTCAAGTAATTATAATATTCAGCAACAGCAGCCTGTACATCAGGATCATCCGGTTTTGCACCAGGATTTTCAGTAACCATCCGAAGGGTAATTCTGCCCCCTTCCTGTTTGATTTCTTCTTTTTGATCCTTGGAATAACTGGACCATTTCCTCTGAGATTCTTTGTATTGAGATGTATCGCCCCAGAGTTCCCGGGTTTCACCCTCGTATTGAGTCTCATCAAAACCTTCAAATAATTCCTTGTCTGCCATCTTGTGTTCTCCCTGTAAACTGGCAATAGTATTATCGAGTGTGTCAAGCAGTTTATTTAATCTCTCCACCTGGGTTATAATCCCACCCCGGTGTTTTTCCAACGCAGAAACCGGGTGGTAATCCGGCTGGTTTAACATATGCTGGATATCTTTTATCGGAACATCGAGCTCCCTGAAAAACATCACCTGCTGCAGTTCTAGCAAGTTTTTCCTATCATAGAACCTGTATCCATTATCCGCGATCTCAGCCGGTACCAGTATACCCAGCTGGCCGTAATATCTCAGGGTACGGGTGGTAACTCCAGCCAAATCGGCTATTTCCTTGATCGAATACATATTCCTCACCTCAATAACCCCCATTTTACACTTTAACGTAACGTCAAGGTCAAGGGTTTGTTTTTCTATTATTATCTGAGAATCACACATATGGCATCTGCTATACTGGGAAAACAAATCTTAGATTCCAATTTGGAGGTAGATATGTCACGTGTAGTCCATTTTGAGATCCCCGCCGATGACCCCGAACGGTCCATCAAGTTCTATGAAACAGTATTCGGATGGACAATCGAAAAATGGGATGGCCCAATTGAATACTGGTTGATCATAACCGGCGATGAAGACAAACCCGGAATTGACGGCGGTCTGGCCCGACGGGAAGATCCGGAAACCGGTGTTGAAAACACTATCGACGTCAAAAATCTCGATCAAACCCTGGCCGATGTAAAAGCCAACGGGGGAACGATCCTGCGATCCAGAATGGCAGTTCCCGGTGTGGGTTGGATGGCATACATTAAAGACACGGAAGGCAATACATTTGGTTTGATGGAAAGCGACGAAAACGCAGCCTGACCTGATCAAAGCCAATATTGGGTCGTGCGATCAAGGATAAAGAAGATCAGAAAATCTTTCAAGCTGACTTGAGTTCCGGTGATTGGTTTGGGATAAATTAACTTTGATTACGCTTTAGATCCAAAAAAGTCGCGGACGGCCGTTTTTCCTGACTCGTACAGCTGCTGGTATTTTTCGCTTCCTATATCGATCTCAAAGTCGGTCGATGATATCCCACAATCGCTGATCTCTATCGTGCGGTGCTGATCCACAGTGCTGGTTTCGTAGTAAGAAAGCTCATGGGATTGGTACAAATTTCGGAACGCCAGAGTGAGAAACTCCCAGACATTTTCCGGAATCTCTGATTCTACGGGCTCTAGATACTTATCCGGGTAAAGGAATAAGCCCAGGGTTTCCCAGTTTATACCATCACGGAAGAACCAGCTTTTGCCTGCATGTTCGTCCTGGTCAAATAGATGCATAGGGAAATTATCGAACAATCCACCGTCAACATAATAATCTCCATCCCCAAATTTCTTCCCGTCAAACCGCAGAGACTCAAAAAAGATCGGAATGGACATTGACATTCTAACCGCATCCGCTACAGCTACAGCAGGAGTATGAACAGCGGAAAATACCTCTGCCCGCTGCCTGGAAATATTGGCAGCCACGATATACAACTCCCGAAAACCATATTGTTGAAAATCCGCGAAAGTTGCTCTCCTGTTCCCGCCACACTGACCAGCAATAATTTCCTCCAACCAGTGGTAGAAGTACTCACTAGAATACCAACCATACTTTTGAATAAATCGTCGGTAATTCTCTTCTTCTTTAAACCGCAAGAAGTCCCACTTCCTTACCCTTGTCTTACTTTGAGGTATTTTAGAGAGTTCAAGGGAATTAAATAAATCCGTGGTTTCAGGTATGCTTAATCGGAAACTGACCAGGGTAGCAGCAATTGCTCCGGCGGAAGTCCCTGCCACTCGCTGAATATTATCCACAATTTTGTATTCGTCCAGAATCTCCAGGGCACCCATATAAGCGATTCCCCTGACCCCACCACCTTTAAAAACAAGATTCCGGTAGAGCTTCCGCTTAAATTCATGATCAATTGCAGATCTGATCTGGTTAACAAAATTGGGCAGTACCATAAGATATCCTCTGGATACAAATACGATATCTGGTCAAGAAGGTTGTAATTGTTACTGATAAAGGACACGGTTTACAGGGTGCATACTGGGGAGGGAACCGTACCCTGATCCTTGAGTAAATTTTATATATCCTAAGTATTAACTAAAACCAGATGCTTTATTGAAACCTCTCCAGGCAGCGCCGTGCAGGGGGGATGGTTTTGCCGGAATCTCTGCCGCGCTTTTCAGCCAATTTTCAGATGCTGCGGTCGCCCGTTGAATACAATCTTCTGTATATTTCTTTCTCTGCTCGCGGGAGGAATTGCGCAGCTGAAGGGCGCCAAGGATAAAATCCTCTTCAAGGGCATCTCTTTCGGATCGATAGGCAGCCAATCTCTCGGTATAATTCCCTAACACCTTCCGGTGCAGGCGTTCATGAGACCAGAATAACGATTCTGGGTCATAATGCCCGGTCGGCTCAGGGCTTCGAATTTCTGGAGGGGCATCCACCCAGATCGGTTTAAATATCCCGGTGCAGGGTGCAGATGTCCCAGTAGCAAATATCAACGGATTATTTTCCTGTAATGAGGCAATCATCGAGCCGGTTGTCTGGCTGACGCGAATGGGACCCAGGCTGGCATGCATGCAGATATCTGCCCCGGCAACTCCGGTAGTCGGATCCTTGTGAGCATTGTGATCCCGCAGGATGGCTGCCATGGTTTGAATCCGGATATTACCCTGCTGTTGGGTTAACAAACTCCGGGAGCGTTTACAGCGGCTGCCGCCATCACTGAACGTGGTGTAGATAAAATCCGAAAAATTTGCCGTCAAGTTAATCGATTCATTGGATCTAACCAGGCCTTTCTTGACCATGTATTCTTCCAGTCCAGCAGAGGATCTATCCCAGGATCCTTCCAGGGAGAGCAGATTAGAAATGCTGTAAACTGGCGCGACCTTCCTGGCTGCCCAGTGTCGGTCAATAGTTTCCAAAACCCAGGTCTCCCGGGGATCGGCAATCAAGAAACTGTTGTGATAATAAAGATGACCATCCTGAACACAGTTGCCTCCCTGCCCATAACGCTCAAGCAGATCTGTGATCACTTCCAGCGCTTCAAGGGATGTTTTGGCTCTTTCCAATCCCAGGCGAAGCAAATCCATTCCCAAAAGAGCGGGGTCTTTGTTGGCTGGTATTTTCGAGAATACAGCCTCATTGCCAATGGCTAAACCATGCTGGTTAAGGCCCATTTCAGCTCCCCACATCCAATAAGGCTTGGAAAGCAAGATCGGGTACGTTTCCTTTACCTGGGGGATATCAATATATGTGCATTTAAGCTTTTCTTCCCCTGAATATTTTCGGGCAGGAAACCAGGCCAAGAGCTGGGCTTCATTGGGCGGCCTGTCCGAATTTTTGGCAAACAGAGAGATGTTATCCCGAGTTACTTCCCGGGCAGCAAATAAGGTATCACACATAGATTCCTCCTGGGCTCATTATAACCGGAAGGAAATTAAATAAGACTCCCGGAGCTTTAAAAGCTCCGGGAGTCTTGAAACTTTTCCTAACAGATCCCTCGAACTGTTAGCTAGTCTTTTTTCTCAAGAACAACAGTCGGAAATACATCAGGAGAAAATTTGGACCTCAGCAATCGATAGATAGTGACAATCACCTCAATCACTGTGACAATCAAAACCACAACAAAGGCCAATCTGAAAGCATTCATCCCCACCAACTCCCAACTGCCATCTGCGATATCAGAAATGGCTTCGAGCGCATCAAATAAACCACCAGCAGATCTGGCAGTCAGCCAGGCATTATGCCCGTTGACCAGCAAAGCAAGGATCACAATACTGAATCCTTCCAAACCAAGTTTGATGATCCGGGTCAGAATATTCCAGCGTCCCTTCCCAAGCAGGAACACATCCAACACGATATTGGCCAGAAGGGATATCTGGATCAAAACCAGGTAATCAAGGATAACTGGATTGGGATAGAACTTTCCACCGGGGGCGGTGATAAAACCAACCCACTGGGGGAATAAGGTCAGCATCATCAGGATCAAAGTGCTGAAGATCAACCCGAATATCAATTCTCCCCTTTTCACATCCTGGTCGGGATTGATTTCCGGCAGTGAATGGGGATCCCAGGGCTCATCCTCAAGATTAGGTTTGGCATCAAAATACTGCAGGATCATAAAGGTGACCAAAAGCCAACCCAGGGAAGCGGGAATGCTGTTTACCAGGGAAGCCAAAATTTCTAACGGCGAAAAAGGATCTCCAGCAACAAATATAGCGATTCCCCAGGCGAGCAGCTGGGCACCCAGGACAGCAGCAACAACTATCCAGGCTACCATGCGGAATAAGGGATATAAACTCGGACCGATCAGGTACTGACCGCGGGGATGATAGGAACCAGCCACGTCCCGGGGATCGCCAAATTCTTTGAGCAGCTCAGCTACCTGATCCTCAGCCGGTTCCTGGCCAAAACGATCCTCAAGAGTGTCAATCAATGATGATCGCAGTTCAGCCTGAATATCTGCTCGTTTCACCCGCGGTAAAAACCGCCCTATTTCATGTATATATTTATCCAATAAACCCATTTCAGTTTCCTCCACTGGTTACGCCAGTTAATAAATTCTCCATTACACGCGTTAGACTGCGCCAATCCTCCGCCAGATCTTGAAGGACATCAGATCCCTCAGGATTGATCTGGTAATAACGTCTGGGGCGAGAGCCTTCCACATTCCATTCACTTTGAAGCAAACCATGGTCCTCCAATCTCCTTAACAGGGGATAGAGAGTACCCTGTTCAATGTCCAGTCCCTTTTCAGCCAGGCTACTTATTAATGCATAGCCGTATTTTTCCTCCTTAAGCTGGCTGAGCGCGGCCAGGACCAGGATACCCCGTCGGAGCTCCTGGGTTAGCTTCTGATACTGTTCGGGTTTTGTATTCTTCATCATCATGTTTCACATTATACAATGTATTACACAGTATTATCAATACCTTAATATTCAGTTTATCCATGTATTTTCTTGGGGTAACCATCTCTAATAAAAAGATTGGGTTATCAAATAATCTCCCGGAGCTTTTAAAGCTCCGGGAGTCTTCATTCTCAATAAAAAAAAGCACCTCGTTTGGTATGCTCACCGTGAACCGAACAAATAAATAAAGGCCTCTCGAAACTACTTATACAAACTGACGTCTGAATTCAATAGGCGTCAGTTTTGCTCTATCCAAGGTTTAATGACCTGTATTGGCTTCTTCAGTTCAGGGATTGAAATCCTCAGTGGGGACATCCCTCAGAAATCGAGGGATGTCCGATCGTCGATCTGCATCGACGCTGATGCTACTGGCTATCAATAAGATCAGTAGAAAAATTACGTCCCTGAACAGGGACGTTTGGTC
>CAYUXO010000008.1:0-6965 GCA_964448865.1 uncultured Anaerolineales bacterium | reverse complement strand
TGGCTATCAATAAGATCAGTAGAAAAATTACGTCCCTGAACAGGGACGTTTGGTCTGAGCAAAGGCGAAGACCCTTCTGAGGACTTCAGTCCATGATGAAAGATATGCAAACACCTCTCATTTTGTAATATTTATGAGAGGTGTCGTTATTATTGTGTCCTGTTTTTGGGGTCAGTTCACATTGAGGTGCTTTTTTTGAATTATAAGTTTCTGGAAAGTGCTTCTTCCTGGCAGTTATTGTTTTTTGCTTATCAGTGAATAATAGAATCTTCGGGGATAATGCCTTAAATATTGATTCACATCAGCCAGCCTATGGCCAGGCAAACGGCCCCGGCGATAAACATTACCAGCATAAAGCTATAACTCTGGGCAAAATCCACCAGGGTTTGCTGGGTCCGTTCCCAGCTGGATTTTCGGGTGGTGGACCTGCTGGATTGGTGTTTAAGACTGCGAGTCGAACCCCGGTTACCTATTACCCCCAGAAATCCGATCCCGATCACCAGCATTCCTGCTAACTGTATGGCACCTTTAAACCCTTCTTGAGATTGCCAGCCAGCCCACCAGCCAATACCAGCAACAATGGTTATTACTACCAGGTCAATCAGGAAAACAAATCCGAATAATCGAATAAGTTGAGATAGGGGGGTTCTGGATTTCATAGTATCAAATATAGTAAAAATAACTTCAAAATTAGTAACATTACTTAAAGGAAATAGTCTTTTCTAAGAAGAGCTAACAACGGGGATATTTTTATTCTCTAATATGATTATCCCCCTGGATCACCCATTTATACGTGGTAAGTTCCCGAAGTGCCATCGGTCCCCGGGCATGCAGCCGCTGGGTTGAAATGGCTACCTCGGCACCCAGGCCCAATTGGGATCCATCTGTGAAGCGAGTGCTGGCATTAACATAAACTGCCGCCGAATCTACTACAGAAATAAAATGTTGGGCATTGTCATCTATCCCGGTGAGGATACCATCTGAATGTTGAGTACTGTGCTCAGAGATATGCTCAATCGCACCTTCAATACCGTCAACAACCTTAATACCCAAAACCAGCGAGAGCCACTCGGTATCAAAATCATCCGGGCCGATTGGCTGAACCAATTCTCCGGAGTAGTCCTTTAATATCTCCCTGGCAGTCTCATCAACCCGGAAATTCACTCCAGCACTCGCCAGGCGATCCACCACCATGGGAAGAAACTCATTTGCTACCGCCTGATGAACGAGCAGTGTATCCAGGGCGTTGCAAACAGACGGGCGTTGAACCTTGGCGTTGTAAATCACTTCAACGGCCGCACTCAAATCTGCACTTTCGTCTGTGAAGAGATGGCAGATCCCGATCCCGCCCGTAATAACCGGAATAGTGCTGTTTTCTCTGCAGTACTGATGCAGTTCAGCTCCACCACGTGGTATTAACATATCTACCCATTGGTGCATTTTCAGCAGCTCAGCTACGTATTTCCGGTCAGGAGAGTCGATCAATTGAACCGATGCTCCTGGCAGATCATTTTCTTTGAGGACAAGTTGAATGATTTCCACCAGCCGCTGATTGGTCCGAATAGTTTCCTTTCCTCCCCTTAAAATGACTGCATTGCCGGTTTTTAGTGCCAATCCGGCAATATCTAAAGTCACATTCGGTCTCGCTTCATAAATTACCGCTATCACCCCCAATGGAACCCTGACCTTATGAACTTTCAATCCATTTGGGGGAAAAAATTCATCAAATATCTCGCCAACTGGATCGGGCAGCTCAGCAACCCGGCGTAAATCGTCCATTATCGATTTCAATCGATCTTCGGTCAGGAGCAAGCGGTCAATCATGTGCTCCGGAATACCTGCTGTCCGGGCCTCTTTGACATCTTCCTGATTTGCGAAAATAATAACAGATGAGTTTTGACCTAATTGATCAGCAATTCTAGCCAGAACCAGATTTTTCCGGTCCTCATCCACCAATGCCAACTCTTTGGCTGCCGATCTGGCAGCCTTAACCATAGTTAATAACAAAGCGTCCTCCTTAGTATCAGTTCTCAAATCACAACCAAATTGTCATGATGGACCAGTTCATTACCAAAGCTAAATCCAAGGATCTCCAGTATATCCGCCGAGTGATGCCCCTGGATTTGTCGCATATTCTCAAAACTATAGTTTGCCAATCCGAGAGCAATCTCCTGACCCCCCTCATTTTCAATTGATACTGTTTCACCCCTTTCAAACTCTCCCTCAACCCGGATCACACCTACAGGAAGCAAGCTGCTTCTCCCCTTTCGCAGGATTTCCTCCGCACCAGAATCCACTGTAATAATCCCCCGGGGTTTTGGTCCTGCTAAAATAAACCGTTTCCGGCTTTCCAGATTCGAGACCAAGGCTTTGAATCGTGTTCCCAACGACTCCCCATTTACCACCCGAAGGATCACATCCGGAATAGAACCTTTGGTTATTACAACCCGGGTGCCGGATCGCCTGGCAAGATCGGCCGCCTGAATTTTTGTGTACATCCCTCCAGTACCGATCTCGCTGTTTCCTTTTCCAACCGCTTTCCAGAGCGAGTCAGGTATTCGTTCTCCATCTACCTCGGGAATTAATACTGCTTCCTGATCTTGATCTGGATCAGCGCTGAAAACGCCTTGTTTATCTGTGAGCATTATCAATAGATTTGCTTCAATTAGATTACTGACCAGGGCTGAGAGATTATCATTATCCCCTACCCTGATTTCCTCAGTAGCTACCGTATCATTCTCATTAATGATTGGTATGACCCCCTGGGAAAGTAGCGCCTCCAGGGTGTTTCTGGCGTTCAAATACCGCCGGCGGTCAGACAAATCCAGTCGAGTGAGCAATATTTGAGCAACGTCTACATCATATAAATCAAATAAATCAGCGTATATGCCCATTAATCTTGGTTGACCAACTGCCGCCAGCATTTGTTTGGCAGGAATAAATTTTGGAAGTTCAGGATAACCCAAAGTTTCCTGGCCGGCTACCATGGCCCCCGAAGAAACCACAATGATTTGGAATCCCTGCTCTTTCAGATGAACGATCTGTCCTACCAGGTTCACAATTTGGGGCAGGGACAGTTCAAGCGTGCCCGCCGTCAGTGTTGAGGATCCAATTTTCACAACAATTCTATCCATGGTATTATCTTAAACCGCCTGTGATTGGATTTAACTTAAAATCATACTACAATTTCTTCTCTTACCGGAAGCCAAACTTACCCAAAGAAATTATTTTGGAAAGCAAATGCAGATAATTTCCTTCGATGTTCTCCTTCAATCTCAGCCCAATAACAAGAAAAACACCCCTAAAGCAATTAGATTACAATAAGTGGATGCTTCCCAGGACGACTATTATTTTAAGATTGCAGGCTTCAATCTCAATATCACTCATTGATTAACATTTAGTATTAACTTATGATGAACACCTCATCCCACCCCTTCTCCAGCCATCCCCACCGCACCCTGATCGGCCTCTCAATCCCTGTGCTAATTTCTCTGACAGCCGAACCGATCACAGCCCTGGTTGACACCGCCTTTATCTCCTCTTTAGGTGTCATCCCTCTAGCTGCCCTGGGGGTAGGGACAACAGCTCTTTCCAGTTTATTCTGGATGTTCAACTTCCTGGGTATCAGCACTCAGACTGAAATTGCTCAGGCATTCGGCAAAGGAGAACCTCAGGATGCTGGAAAAATTTTCAGCCTGGCAACCCTGCTGGCTGCCGTTTTTGGTCTCCTGCTGATCTTAGCCTTTTATCCCACTGCAAACTGGTTGGCAGGTATTCTCGGCGCAGCCGGTGATGTGCAGTCCAATGCTGTTTCCTATATGCAGATCAGATTGTTCGGAGCGCCGGCAGTTTTATTAACCCTGGTTGCTTTTGGCGCCTTGCGGGGGCAGCAGGACATGCACACGCCCTTATGGATCGCCCTGGGTATAAACGGGTTGAACATTCTCCTGGATTGGGCCCTTATTTTCGGCCACGGTCCTTTCCCGGTGATGGGTGTGGCAGGATCCGCTCTGGCCAGCACAATCAGCCAATGGCTGGGCGCCCTGGTTGTAATTTTCCTGACAGCCAGGAAAATTGGTTTTTCTCTGAAAATTGAAATTCGGGAGGCTGCCAGGCTGCTTCAGGTGGGTGGAGATCTATTTGTCCGCACCGGCTTGCTGAACCTGTTCCTGGCTTATACCACCCGGGTCGCCAATGAACTGGGAGCAGATTCCGGAGCTGCCCACCAGGTGATTCGCCAGATGTGGGTCTTTACTGCCCTGGCTCTGGACGCTTTCGCAGCCACTGTCCAGTCTTTGGTGGGTTACTTTATGGGGCAGAAATCACTTTCTGACGCCAAACATGTCGTCCGGGTCGCCTTGATCTGGAGCACCGGGACCGGGATCCTCCTGGGGGCGTTGATGTGGGGAGGGAGAAACCTGGTAATAAACTGGCTTGTTCCGGCAGCTTCTGTATCTGTCTTTTTGGCTTCCTGGGGTGTTTCCGCCCTCAGCCAACCCGTTAATTCCCTGGCGTTTCTGACCGACGGTGTTCATTGGGGGACAGGTGATTACCGCTACCTGCGAAACGCCATGATTATCTCATCAGCAGCTGCAATCCTCGGCGCCTGGTACATGGAACGGAGCGGGGGGGGATCCCTGCTATGGGTCTGGGTTCTGATTGGGATCTGGATCACCCTTAGGGGAGGTTTCGGAATAGTGCGGATCTGGCCCGGGATCGGTAAAAGCCCATTCCGGACTACAGATCAGGAATAAACTTAAATCGGACCGTCAACAAAGTACGACACCTGGACATCCAGCTGGCTTTATTATTAATTCGCTCAAGGGAGAGCTGTCGCTTTCCCGGATGCCTTTTCCGCCGGAGCGTGAGCCTGTCCTGAGCCTCGTCAAAGGGCTCCTGCTGGAGGCCATAGTTGGGAGCTGTCGCCCACAAGAACTGAACCCAAAAACAGGACACAATAATAAAGACAGCTCGCGTACAACATAAATACGGGAGGTGTTTGCGTATCTATCATGATGGACTGAAGTCCTCAGAAGGGCCTTCGCCTTCGCTCCCTTCGACACCCCTCAGGACAGGCAGACCGAACGTCCCTATTCAGGGAGGTAAACTTTTTCCTGATCATATTGATACACAATAGCCCACTGAGGATTTCAATCCCTGAATTGAGGTAGATGGTGATAGGTTGTTAAACTTTAAGAGCAAGAATAACGCCTATTGAATTCAGCCGTCAGTTTGGATAGTATGCTGCAAGAGGATCTTTGTTCATTTGGCCGATTTAAAGGGTGCAAACCAAAAACGAATGTGGTTTTATGATTATCTTGTACTATACTTAGAAATAATCCCAGGTGGTTTTTTGATTAAAATATCTATTTCCTGGTTCTGAGAATCAGCCTGGAATTTCCAATAACATCGCCTCAGACCAATATCAAAACGAATGCCATGATGAGGTAACTTTCTATGACAAATAAACGTAAAAGGATCCTGACCTACGCAATTTACGGCTTTATCCTTGGATTGTTCTTTCCAGTAGCTGCCACAAGTGCGGAGCTGCTCAAACTTGGAGCAACATTAACGGCTTCAACTGTCAGAGCAATTCACTTTGGTCACCCCCTGATGTTGATCATTGATGTAGCACCTTTTGTTTTATCTGCATCATTTGCATTAATTGGCATTCAATCGGCCCGATTCCTGAAGACATCCTCCAATCTGGATGAACAACTCAAAACTCAAGCCTCAAATATTGAGAATGAACATTATTTTCTTGAGGCATTAATCGCCAGCTCTTCTTTTGCCGTCGTTCGCCTTGATACAAAACATAAAGTAATCACCTGCAATGAAGCCTTCGAGGATCTATTTGGTTATCAATGCGATGAAATTGTCGGCGAGTATTTGGACAATTTGATAGCCTCTGACGATCTCCTGGTTGAGGCAACCCAGATCTCAGGCAATGTTTCAAGCGGGATATTAGCCAGAAAGATCACCCAACGCAAAAGGAAAGACGGCAGCCTCGCAGATGTGGAAATTGTGGGTATCCCGGTTTCCGTTGGTGGTGAAAATATCGGGATCCTGGGTTTGTATCATGATATCAGTTCGAGGATACAAGCAGAACAAGCACTAACAGAAAGTGAAGCCCGGTTCAAGAGTTTGTTCAACGAATCTCCTATTTCTCTTTGGGAAGAAGACTTTTCTGATGTGAAACGAATCCTGGAACAACACGGCGATAAAGACCAGATCATAGAGAGGTTAAACCAGGATTACGAACTGGTCATGGAATGTTCCCAGGCAGTGAAGATCCTTGACATTAACCAGGCAACCCTAGATCTTTATAATGCAAAATCAAAAACTGACTTAATTCAAAACTTATCCCAGGTCCTTGTGATTGAATCCATGGAGGAATTCAGGGGGGAATTGGTAGCTTTGGTCAGCGGGGAATCCAATTACGAATGTGAGATCTATCAAAAGAAACTCACGGGTGAGCTGATCTATGGCTTGCTGCGCTTTTCCATTCCTCCTGGATTTGAAAACACCTGGGAACGCGTCCATATCTCCATCATCGATATAACTGAGCGCAAGGAAACTGAAGAAAAATTGCGGTTCATGAGTTTTCACGATGCATTAACGGGCCTATACAACCGGGCCTATTTTGAAGAGGAAATGAAAAGGCTAGATGGCAGCCGTCAATATCCCGTCAGTATCATCGCTTGTGATCTGGATGGGTTAAAACAAATCAACGACCAACTTGGGCACGATGCCGGTGATAGGGCTATTAAAGCCGCTGCCAAAGTCCTCGGCCTGCATACCTTCAGGAAAGAAGATGTGGTCGCCCGCATTGGGGGAGATGAATTCATTGTTATCCTTCCCTCAGTTGATCTGGATCAGAACCCTGCAATATATGATCGGATAAATGATGGCCTGGACCAATTTAACAATAGCGACCTTGACGATGATCTGTATCGCCCGATCTC
>CAYUXO010000007.1:47281-51369 GCA_964448865.1 uncultured Anaerolineales bacterium | reverse complement strand
CAGTTGGCCCGGGAATTAGGTGTGCCCAAAGTGATCATCAGCAAAACTCCTTCGGCCGATCTGTGGGCTGGGCAAACCGATGAAGATGAACTGGGATATTCATATGACGACATGGACCAGCTTTTATATCTGCTCGTTGAGGAGAAGCTGACAGCCGCGGGCTGTGTTAAAAGGGGTTTCGACGGGGATTTTGTGGCTGAGATCGTCAACAGGGTCAAACGTTACCGATATAAAAGCACTCTGCCCCTGGTGGGTAGTATTGGCCAGTACCCGCTTTCAGATCTAGAACAGCTGCCTTTTTATTCCTCTTGAAAATCTAGTGAGAGAGTCAATCTAATGTAAACATTAAGCTGTCATTTGACGGCTTAATTTACAAAATCGATTTGTTTTTAATCAGATCTTCATCCCGTGCCTGTTTTTGAGGATATCCAGGCATCTTTTGATTTCCAGCTGTTGATCTTTCTCCGACCAATCCAGCAGCTCTCCCATGATTCCCCCAAGTTCCCTGATGATCTCAAGTGAAACTCCCCCGGTCCAGGCCAGTTTAGTGCGGCGCAACAGGAAATCGTCCAGGTGAGCGATCATCTCATGTTCAACCAGGTAACAGACTTCTCCCCGGGAATAAACCAGATGTTTCAGGGGAGCATCTGGACCCGTCAAAATAAATTCAGCGACCTCTTTTGCCCGGGTGCCGTAGCGGAAAAAGAGCTGTGATATCCGATCCTGATCCAGCCCAACTTCTTCTGCCAATTCGTGAATCCAGAGCTGACGATCATTCTGGCTGGCTGGATATCCTTTTCCACCCCCGATTGCCAGTTGATCGGTGCTTGTTCCGCGTGTTTTGCCCAGCATGTCCAAAACCCTGTTTGTCACCAGTTCTGAAAAAGCCCTGTAGCTGGTCCATTTTCCACCCACCAGGCTGAGAATGGGCCAGGGAATAAGCCCGGATTTTTCGAGTATTTCAAGGGAGTGGTCCCGGCTGATTTGACCGGTACTTCCTTTGGCAACCGGCAGCGGACGGACTCCTGAAAATTGAAAGACGATCTGATCCCTGGTGACCACTATTTCAGGAAAGACCTGGGGAACCATGCCCAGGATGTAATCAATTTCCTCTTCAGTACAGAGGGCTTGATCGGGATCTTCAATCCTGATATCAGTGGATCCGATCATGACCTGTTCATCAAGGTAGGGGAAGATTAACACGATCCGCCCATCCGAATATTCAAAGAAGACCTCGTGGTCGCCGACGGCTTTCCTGAGTTCTGGATGATTGACAATTAAATGTGAACCCTTGGTACCGCCGATCAAACCGGTTTTCTGGCTGAGGTCCTGATTGACAAAATCGATCCAGGGACCGCCGGCGTTGATGATAATTTCCGGCTTGATGAAAAACTCCTCACCCGAAATCTCATCGCTGAGCTTGACCTGATCTCCTTCTGATCCTATTGCGCTGAGGTAGTTCAGGGCCCGGGCATGAGGGCCTTCATTTTCCCCATCAAGCAGGATTTCCAATGCTAAACGCTCAGGGGAAGTCATGGCTCCGTCATAATAAGTGGCCGCAAAGAGGATCTCCGGGTTAAAAGCTGGCCATTTCTTGAGAGCACTTTGGCGATCATCAAAAAGATGGGGTGGCATGAGGCTGTCACCTCGCACGTAGGCATCATATAATATCAAACCCAGCTTAATGATAATGGCGCCCCGTTCCGCGGGTTTGTCAAGCAGCCCCAAGAATTTCAGGGGAGAGTTGAAAATTCCGGAAAACCATTTAAAGATCGGAATTGTGGTTGGTAGGGGATGAGTGAGGTGAGGGGCATTGCGCAGCAGGTTGTTGCGCTCGTGTAATGCCTCGCGGACCAGACGGAACTCGCCGTTTTCAAGGTAGCGGATGCCCCCGTGAAGCATATGAGAGGAAGCCATACTGGCTCCGGAACAGAAATCACCCCGGTCTATGATCAGGCAATTCACACCTTGTAAAGCTAGGTCCCGGAATGTTCCAATCCCATTGATGCCAGCGCCAATGATCAGGACTGTTATATCAGGATGGTCCTTTATGGACTGGATAGTTTGTTGACGGGTCAGCATTTGAATGATCTCCTGTTGAAAGACCTTGGTTCAAGGTATAAGAATTGGTAACTTGATGAATATATTTTTGTTTCCTGAAGGTGGTCAATTAATGTTGATATTTCAAAGGTTATAATAATATCTGGTCTATTTTATCATTCAGAGCCGGAATTTCCGGAGGCGGGCAAAGCACATGGCAAGTTTTTACACAGTCAAATGGCTTGAACCAGGGCTGGTTAGCATGATCGATCAGCGAGTACTTCCCCACGAGGTCATTTACAATGAATACAAGAATCCCGTTGCTGTAGCCAAGGCTATCAAAGACATGGTAATCCGCGGCGCTCCTGCCATTGGTGCAGCGGCAGCCTTTGGCCTGGCCCTGGTGCCCTGGCATGATAAAAGCGGTGATCTGAAAGCAGTCCTTACCGAACTTGAAAGCGCGGCGGAAATTCTAAGAGCTTCACGCCCGACAGCAGTTAATTTATTCTGGGCCATTGACCGGATGATGAGATTGGTAAAGGAAGGTACTTATTCGAATGTCACAGAACTGCGCGATGTCCTTTTGAATGAAGCCCAGGTTATTGCAGATGAGGATGTAGAAATCAACCTGGCCATAGGCAAGAACGCCCAACAGCTCATCCCTGAAGACGCAGTGATCTTTCACCATTGCAATACTGGCAGCCTGGCAGCTGTTGACTACGGCACTGCCCTGGGGATCATCCGCCTGGCTCATGAAGAGGGCAAGAATGTTTTTGCCTACGTGGATGAGACCCGGCCAAGGCTGCAAGGCGCCCGATTAACCGCCTGGGAATTACTCCAGTATGGAGTGCCATTTAAGGTCGTGGCAGACAGCACTTCCGGACATTATATGAGAACCCAGAAGGTGGATCTCTGTGTAGTTGGTACAGACCGGGTCGCTGCCAACGGGGATGTAGCTAATAAAATTGGCACCTACAACCTGGCGGTAGTAGCTCACGAGAACAATGTGCCTTTTTATGTTGCTCTGCCTAAATCCACAATCGATATGAACACACCCTCAGGTGATATGATCAAGATCGAGGAAAGACCCCCTCGAGAAGTAACTCATGTCGGAACCTGGCAGATCACACCTGATAATACTCCTGTGGGCAATCCGGCTTTTGATGTCACACCGGCGAAATACATCACTGCTTTTATCACTGAGGACGGAATTGTTTATCCCCCCTATGAAGAAAACCTGGCTAAATTATTTAAATAAGGCTCAAGAGATTTTTTGAGAGCAACATATGAATGATATAGATGGAATTAAGAACACGGCTTGTTTTCTATTTGATTTGGATGGAACCGTTTACCTTGGTGATGAACTGCTTCCCGGCGCCCGGGAACTACTGGCGTATCTGGATGAAATTTCCAGACCCTATTATTTCCTCACTAATAATTCATCCAGGTCCAGGGCGGATTATTCCCGAAAATTGGCCGGATATGGATTAATTGCTTCAGAGGAAAAGATCTTCTCTTCCGGTATGGCCACAGCGATATACCTGAAAAAACGAAAACCGGGAGCGAGAATATACCTGGTTGGCACTCCCTCCCTGGAAGAGGAGTTCAGGGCTTATGGATTTGAATTGGTTGAAAGTGACCCTGATTACCTTGTATTGGGATTTGACACCACCCTGACCTATCAGAAGATCCGTGTACTGGCTGATTTCGTCGTCGAAGGGCGGCCCTATATTGCCACCCATCCGGATATTAATTGCCCCACACCGGGCGGTTTTATGCCTGATATAGGTGCTATGATGGCTCTGATCAAAACCTCCACAGGCAGAGACGCGGATGTGATTGTGGGCAAACCCCATGCTCCCATGGTGGAAGCTATTGTCGAACAAACTGGATTTGAACCTGAACAACTGACCATGGTAGGTGATCGGCTGTATACAGATATAGCCCTGGGTGAAGCAGGAATTCTGACAGTGCTGGTTTTAAGTGGTGAGGCTAATTTGGAAGATCTGGTTTCTGCTCCCCATCAACCTGATCTGGTATGTGAGAAT
>CAYUXO010000007.1:25155-47181 GCA_964448865.1 uncultured Anaerolineales bacterium | reverse complement strand
TTCCCCAGCTACGGCGAAAATCTTTTTCAGTCATCCAAAAAAGGTGTCCCTGGCTGGGCCAGGAACTCAGAAAACCCCAGGGCGTATTCACTCCAGACTTATTTTGATGAGCTGGATCATAAGCCCCTAGGATCATTAAATGTCCGCCAAGGAAGCGGGTTGAACCCAGGGATGTTTTTGTGCTCGGACCCCTGGCAATGACCGGTTCCTGGCCCTGGAAATAGGTTACGGAAATGAGGGTCAGGGTGCTTCCGTCAAGCAATCGATCCCGTAAATCAAACAGCGTCCCAAAGCCGCTCCTCACTCGGGGGTTGAGATCATTTTGCAGAGCCAGCCTTCTGATCAGGTTTGCTGTTTGGTATACTAGGCTGCCGTTGTGGTTTCCCAGGATGGAATATAAACCAGTTCCCTTCAGGATCTTTGATCCAATCCAGGTAACCAGTTCCTTGCCGGACAACGCTGTGGCATATAATAAATTAAGTGCGCTGGCAGCCGCGTACTTGGCGCAGTGATTTGTTTTTCCCTGATCTAGTTGAAAGCTGGCTAACTGACCCTCTGACCAGCCCCGCCAGTATAGTGATAATTCAGACATATTTTTTATTGTTGGCTGTTTTTAGTTAAGTATACCGTGCAGCGAGGCGGACTATATCTTATCCAAGTTTGACTTCCTGGATTTCTTTCCCTATAATCCTTTATTATGGAGTTAGGAACCTTCATTCCCGGTGTAATATACCATGAAAAACAAATCCTTGATAAAGTTTATTCTCCCACTAGTTTTTTTATCCCTGGTGGCTGGATGCCTGATGCCGGTAGCGGATTCAAGTGCCTCCTGCATTGAGAGAGATGTGGCGTTATGTGAAGATTTTGAAGATCTGTCAGGAGATCTGGGAGCAAGCCAATTCTTAAACACTTCGTTGTACAGCAATTGGTGGGTAACGGGCGATGATGATCAGTCATATTTGTACCCTGATTTTCCTGTTGATGGCAGATCCCGGGACAACATGATCCTTCTGGGAGACGGTGGCTATAAAGATCAGGAAAATTCCTTGATGTATACTGCTGAAATCGATCTGGCCAATGTGGAATTTGCCACCCTTTCCTATAACCTGATTTATCGAACAGAAGAGCATTGGGATGGACTGGTTATTTTTGCGATTAAAGGCGGACGTAATGGCATCCAAGATTCTGGGAATTGGATTGTTCTTTCGCCCGAGAATGGATATCCAGATACTGTTTTCATTAATGGCAGGATACTGCCAGGGTATTCCGGTGTGACTACAATTTGGCGCGAGGAAATAATTGACCTGGCGCCAGTCCTGGGGGGAAAAGTGATCTTGGTTTTTTACTTTTCCTCTGATGATTATCTCGCTGATTGGGGAGCGGCGCTGGATGATATAAACATCAACGCTTCCGGAACCCTGATCACCGATCCAATCGGTCCGGCTATAAACTTAACGGAATTGGATCTGAAGCTGGACAGGGAGAATTTTATCCCCTCCAAAATCCCCCGGGCAAATGTGGTTGCTGACACTGTATGCGAAGGAACCAGCGAACTGCTTTTGAATGGGCAGCGACTCTATATCAAAGCCTTGAATGATCCAGGAGACAGGGCGCTGGTGCTGCATCCAGTCAGCGGTCAATTTTGTTGGGTCAACCAGGAGGATATCTGGATTGACGGTGATGTGCGAGGACTGACACGGATATCAGATTTAAAGCCGGAAGACCTCTTTTTACCGATCTGTGCCACCAGCTTCACTCCTGTATTGACCACACCCAGCTGTTCATTAAGTGCGAGCGGGTCTGATTTTAACCAGGATTTTCAGCGTTATCAGATTCAAACTACCCTGATTGAAGAGGGACTTATAACAGCTATTGTTCTTGGCCCAGATGTTGGAGGAAATCCTGGTGAAGAAATCTTTGATCCAAGGATCAGTCAGCCAGGCGAATTATATAGTAATTCCCTCTTTGAACCGACGGGTGGTCTGCTCTGGGTGGAAGTAGAGGGGAGCAATAAATCATGTTTGCTGGATCAAAAACAACCAGGCAGGGTAGTCTGTGAGGGATTATCTCTAGATGCCGGCGGGCCCGTTCAATTGAATATGTGCTGGCAGGGTTTTGACGAGTCGCAGTCCTGTCCCTGGGGTTTCGGGAAAAATGTTGATGGGAGATGTATGCTGGTACCTGATTGCTTTCCGGAATGCCCTGCCGGGTACCAGTACAATGATATCGCCGGGGCGTGTGTTCTGGAACTGGACTCTGACAAGATCGTTGTAAATCCTACTTTATGTCCAGTGGGTTTGTCTGTGTTAAGTGAGGCGGGCTGCTGCGGGGGAGTTGAATTTCAACCAGGAGCTATCTGTCCAGTAGGATTTTATTATTCTACTGATCAGGCATCCTGCAAATTGCTGCCCCCCGATGGATCCTGTCCTGATGGATATATGCTAGGTCCAGATAAGGATAATTGCATCCCTGAGAATCTGACAACCGTGATCAAGTGCACTTCAATTGAACAGATATTTCCGACCTTCAGGGTTACGGTTCGAGAATCAACACGCTGCTACAAGGATCCCACCAACAGGAACGAGATCGTAGGATCGTTAAAACCATTTACAATTGTCGATGTATTGGGTTTAAATGAAGATGGCGACACCCTCGTGGTAAAAAATCCTGATTATGAAGTTCCTTGCTGGGCTGCTCTGGGTGATTTTTATGCCGATAAACTGGACCTGAGCATCCTTCCGATCATCGAACCGCAGTGATCAGACTTCTCAATCCTTATGGAGGTCTTCCCATTCCTGAAGCAATTCCTCAAGTTCGCTCTCAGCGGCTTTGTATTCAAGGCCCATTTTTACAACCAGATCCGGATCTTCCGGTGGATCTCCTAATTTTTCCCCCAGAATATTGACAGTTCTTTCCAGATCAGCGATCACCTTTTCAACTTTTACCAGGCGGGATGCCCGTTTTCTGTCTGCTGCCAAGGCCAGGTTCTTGGCTTGTTTTTGATCCTTAAAATTGCCTGAGGAATCATCTGAAATAGTTTCCAGGTCCTTTTCCAGGTGGAATTCCTCCCTCAGCTGGGTTTGATAAGCCTGGTAGCTTCCCTCAAACACATTCAGGTTTTCACCCGCAACATCAATTTCCCAGATCTGGCTGGCAAGGGCACTGATCAAATATCGGTCGTGAGATACCAGCAAGATTGTTCCTGGGTAATCGGCTAAAACAGCTTGAAGAGTTTCCTGGGAAGGTATATCGAGGTGGTTGCTTGGTTCATCAAGCAGAAGCAAGTTGGCGTTTGACAAGGAGAGTTTTGCCAATGCCAGCCGTCCCCTTTCACCGCCTGACAATACGCTGACCTTTTTATAGGCTTCCTCGCCCGAAAACAAATAGGCTCCCAGGTAACTGCGGGCAGCGTGATCAGACTGGAATTTTCCTGCCCGGTCTATTTCTTCCAGGACAGTATTTTGGTCATTCAGATCTTGATGGGCCTGGGCAAAATATCCCACATCAAGATTAGCACCAAGTTTTACGGTACCCGAGAGAGGTGGAAGTTGTCCCAGGATGGTCTTCAAAAAGGTGGTTTTCCCGGCACCATTGGGGCCGATCAAGGCCGCGCATTCCCCTCTCAGTAGAGTGATATCGGGAGCCTTGAACAAAGCCTTTTTTCCGTCCTGATAACCGATGTCAAGCTCACTGGTTCTCAGAACCAGGTCCCCGCCACGTTTTCTAGTTTGAAAATTCATTGCTGCAGACTGAGGCTGTTTGGCAGGATTTATTAATGCAGATAATCGCTGGTGAGCTTCCTGGGGGCTCATAGGGCTTGTGGTGGTATGGACATCCTTGCTGATCACAGCCCATGATTTTCCCTGGATGCCCTGAACTCCCAGCTGCTCAATGGCTTGGATCCTTCTGCTCAAACGCCTCAGTTTGCCCCTAGCTTGACTCGTTCGCTGTCCAGCGATATTTCTCTTTACATAATCAAGCTCATTGACCAGACGGGCTTTTTCCGCCTCAAAGATTTCTTGCTGCCTCACCCATCGTTCCTGGCGTTGGCCCAGATACGCGCTGTAATTTCCCCGATAGGTTTCAAATCCTCCCCGGCTCATTTCCCAGATATAGTTACAGACCTGATCGATAAAATAGCGGTCATGGGATACAAGCAGCACAGAGCCGGGATAATTCTTTAAATATCCTTCAAGCCATTGGATTGATTCGATATCGAGGTGATTGGTGGGTTCATCAAATATTAACAGTTCCGTGGGAGATAAAAGCAGCTGACTGAGTAGGGCTCGGGTCCGTTGTCCGCCGGAGAGATGATTTACCGGCATGTGAAATTCATCGGCGTTGAACCCTAATCCGCCAAGTACCTGCTGGATCCGGCTTTCATATGTGTACCCACCCTGACTCTCAAATTTAACTTGAAGAGATCCATAACGGGTAACCAGGTCATCTGTTGCCCCTCCGGGTTCGCCCATGAGTTCCTCGAGCTCCTGAAGTTCACTTTCCATACTCCGGAGCTCGCTCATAGCCTTCAGAGTCTCCTCCCACAACGATAATTCAGAAGAGAGGGAACTTTTTTGAGGTAAATAGCCAATTCGAAGCTGATTTGCGCGGTTAATTTTCCCCTCGGAGGGAGATTCGATATCTGCCAGCAGATTTAATAAAGTGGTTTTACCGATTCCGTTTTCGCCAACCAGGGCAATTCTGGCGCCCGGAGGAATGGTTAAATTCAATCCGCTGAAAATATCAACCGATCCGTATGATTTCGATAACCCGGAAGTAGTAATTAATGACATAAACTTTAATATGAAGAAAGACTGAAATTTGACCTGATTTTTACCTTCGGGATTCAGGAAAATGACTGAACTGGAGCGTGTTATAATCCCGACCAGACCCGAACCAGCTAATCGTTGGCTATTATAGTCTGGTATAAAGGAAAGTACAGGGTTCATTTAAAAAAATATGCCTGATTACCCGACCAACAACACAAAATCACCTGATTTGATAAGAAGAGGATTATGGGCAGCTTTTCTGCTGTCTGCCGTAATAACTGCTGTTCTGATATTTAGAAAACCCAAGGATTCTGGCCAACCCGCAATTCCCGTTCAAGGGACAGTATTTGGGATAAACCCCACTGTGGCAGGGTCCCAACCCACATTTGATGAGGGAGAGCTGCTTCAAACTAATTCCAATAGACCAGGTTTTGTAGAATTGGACCTAGACAGGATAATCTATTTCCTACTGACAGGATTGGATAAGAGGGAATGGGAAGAGGATACTGGTCCGGGATTAACTGACACAGTTATGGTTGGTTTTCTTGACCCCCAAAACCTTAATGCTGGATTAATATCAATTCCCAGGGATACCTGGGTGGAAGTCCCCAAGTTTGGACCATATAAAATAAATCAGGCTTTTTCCCTGGGAGAGGCATACGGCTATCCCGGAGGAGGCCCCGGAATATTAATGGATACAGCAGGCGATCTACTGGGCATTGAGATCGATTATTATGCCCAGGTGGACTTTGAGGCATTTGTGGTTCTGATAGACGCAGTAGACGGGGTATTGGTGGATGTTCAGGAGACCATCCTGGTTCAGCAAAATGCTCAAATGGAGGGGCCTATGAAAAAGCTTCTCCCGGGCGAACACGTTCTTACGGGAAATCTTGCTCTTGGTTATGTCCGCACCAGGGCTACAGCTGAAGGAGATTTTGGCAGGACCAAACGGCAGCAGCAAGTTCTGGTAGGTTTGCAGAAAAAATTATTCTCTTACGAAATCCTGCCGGTCTTGATTCCCCGGCTTCCGGGTATATATCGTGATCTGGTAACCCACGTGGAAACCAACCTGTCCCTGAACCAATTGATTTCTCTGGCCTGGACTGTTCGGGATATTGATCCCAGGAATATTGCCACGCGAGTGATCAGCCAACCCATAGTCGAGGCGGGTTTTAACGATCGGGGAGAATATGTTCTATTTCCTGACCTGGATAAAATCAGGAAGATTTGGAACGATATGCAGCAGGTAACAGCCACGCCAGTACCTGAGCCAACGCGTGAAATCACTTTGGATGAATATGTTCTGGAGGAAAACGCCCGGGTAAAGATCTTGAATGGAACGGTATCCCCTGGTTTGGCATCCGAGACAGCAGATTTTTTGAAAGCCAATGGGATTAATATTACTGAAGTGGGTAATGCGGACAAATTCAAGGATCAAACCTATATATATGATTATTCGGGCAATCCTTATACAATCCAATTAATTTTGAATTTAATGGGGTACACCCAGAATATACTCTTTCACCGCTCAGATCCTTCCAGCACTGCAGATGTCATTATCCTCCTGGGAGCGGATTGGATCCAGGATAATACCATCCCGGGATCTGAATAGACCAGTTTATTTGCATGTATACTTAATTTGGAGCCCTGAAATCGTTGACATTGACCCAAAAAAACGATAGACTTTAAAGGGAGATTCTGTTATTAGAAGCAGGAGGGCATTTATGGGGTACAAAAATTATCGCCTGACAGTTATCAAAGGGTTTAATAAGGGAGAGGTGTTCCTTCTAGATGCGGATGAAGTGATCATAGGCCGCGGAGAAGAAAACGGTATTGTGCTCAACATTGCTGAAGTCTCTAGAGCTCATGCTGTACTGAACAGAGCAGAAGAAGGCTACATGATCAAAGATCTGGGTTCTACCAACGGGACATTTGTTGATAAGAAAAAGGTTGGTAATAAATACCTGCTTAAACCCGGGGACACGATCATGCTTGGTGACGCCATATACCTGACCTACTCGGCAGATATAGACCCTGAGGAAACTTTGGTTGCTCCCCGCCCTGACAGTTTTGAAGAAGGGGATGTGACTGCAGTTACCGCCTTGCCTGCTCTCCCTGAACAGGTTTCTGCGCCTCCTGCAGCGCCTCAGAAAAGGGCATCAGTTGAGGAGATCTTAAGCCAGAACCAGGTCACTGAGGAGAAAAAGAGCCGCACCTGGCTGTGGGCTGGTATCGGCTGTATAGTGGTAATATTTTTTCTGATAGTTATAGGATTGATCACCTTCGATTATTTGAATCTATACTGTACGCCGCCTTTTGATACCTTGTTTAATTTTCTATATACTTGCGCACCCTGATGCTAATAGTCCTGGTTAATGACAATTAATGGGGTGAAGTGAAAAAACTGGCGGTACTAGAATAATGGCTCTAAAGGAATTTGAAGTTATTCCATCTACCTATGTTTATGGTGGAGATTCTCTTGCCCGACTACCAGATGGTCGGGCAGTTTTTATTCCGTTTGTGCTGCCGGGGGAAACTTGCCGAATTCGCCTGGTTGAAGAAAAAGAACGCTTTGCCCGGGCGGAACTACTTGAGGTGGTTTCTCCATCGCCTTTGCGTATTTCTCCCCGCTGCCCCCACTTCAAAGATTGTGGTGGATGCCATTACCAGCATATCAATTACCTGGAGCAGCTGAATATCAAGCGGGATATTCTAAAAGATCAACTGGAGCGAGTTGGCAAATTGGAAAATCCGCCCGTCAGAGATACCATCGCTTCTCCTGAGCAATGGAATTACCGCAATCAGATCCAATTCCAAATCTCCGAGTTGGGCCAACCAGGATTCAGCAGGCATCGCTCAGATCATATTGTCCCTGTTCAAGAATGCCACCTGCCTGAAGACTCTATTAACCAGATCTGGCCAGCCCTTGATCTGGAAGTTATTCCAGGTCTTGATCGGATCAGCCTGCGGACCGGGGAAGAAGGACAGGACATTCTAATCGTTCTGGAAACCAGTGATCCCCAACCGATGGAATTTTCTGTGGACTTGCCCCTTTCTGCAGTACTTCAAGGACCGGGTGGTGAGATTATCCTCTCAGGGGATGATTTTACGATTATTCCGGTCCATGATTTTCCATTTGTAGTCTCAGCGGGGTCGTTCTTCCAGGTAAACACGAAAATGGCAGAAAAACTTATTGATCATTTACTAGATTTCCTGCCCCTCAACAAAGATACAGTGCTTCTGGATGTATATTGCGGTGTAGGTTTATTCAGCGTTTTTCTTGCCCCGCTTGTGAAAGAACTCGTTGGGATAGAGTCCCATCCGGCCGCAGGAGAGGATTTTTTGTATAATTTGGCTGGTTTGAACAATGTCGTGTTGTATGATGCACCTGCAGAAGATGTGCTGCCAACTCTCGATCTTGATCCCGACATTATCCTGCTGGATCCTCCCCGGGCTGGAATATCCGTTACAGTGCTTGACAGCGTGGTATCACTTGACCCCGATCTGATAGCATACATTTCCTGTGATCCAGCCACCCTGGCCAGGGATGCCGCCCGATTCCTAAAACAGGGTTATAAGTTGATGGATTCTACTCCTTATGATATGTTTCCCCAGACGTACCAGATCGAGAGCTTGAATATATTCCGGAGGGAGTCTTAGCAAGCATGATATAAAACACTATGCCTATAAAATAGACTGGTGTAAAATGCGTGTACAGTGCAGGAGCTAAGATACTGGTTTATTGATAAGAGCGGAAGAGCATTGAATTTGGGAAATTTCTTCTCAGGAAAATAAATGATGGTATTTAGTGAATTGAGATCTATTTTGCCAGCGCTGGAAACTGGTGTTCTAACAAGATTATTGGTTAAAATGGGATTGTCCTTATCTGATATACGCTAAAGACACCAGGCCTGTTTCGAGCAAGTAAAGCGAAACGGGCTTTTTTTATCCAACTTTCTATCCGGTCATATCAGCTCGGGATAATAAGATGTGGGCAGGACGGATTTTGCAGGGAGGCAAAACATGGAAGTAAATCACAACATGGATCGCGAAATACCTGTTCTGGATTGGGAGTCACATCTTGCTGAACGAACAAAGAACATGAAAAGCTCCGCAATCAGGGAGCTGTTAAAAGTTACTCAGGATCCGGAAATTATATCCTTCGCGGGGGGGCTGCCTGCTCCGGAGCTTTTTCCGATGAGAGAGGTTGAAGAAGCCTGTATTTATGTAATCCGGGAGTCGGGTCAAAAAGCTCTTCAGTACAGTGCAACTGAGGGATTTTATCCTTTAAAGCAATTCCTGGCTGATTCCATGCATAAATATGGAATTCCGGCTGCTCCGGAGAATATCCTTTTAACTAATGGCTCTCAGCAGGCACTTGATCTGATCGGTAGGATATTCCTCGATCCCGGGAGATTTGTTCTTACAGGGCGTCCAACATACCTGGGGGCAATTCAGGCCTGGCAGGCTTACCAGGCAAAATTCCATACTATGCGTGTGGATGAACAAGGCATGGTAGTTGATGAAATAGAGCGGGCGTACGAAAAAGCGGTTGAGGATAGTGGCAGACCCCCGGCTTTTATCTATGTGCTTCCAAATTTCCACAACCCGGCCGGCACGACAATGCCGTTGGAACGGCGAACGAAGCTGGCTGAAATTGCAACCAAATTGGACCTGGCAGTGATTGAAGACGATCCCTATGGACAGCTCAGGTTTGATGGTAAAGATATAACTCCAATTTGCAACCTGATTCCTGAGCGAACGTTATATTTGGGGACCTTTTCTAAAACGATGGCACCGGGATTGCGGTTGGGTTGGATCGTCGCCTCCGAGGCATTGATGACCCGATTGATCCAGGCCAAACAAGGTTGTGATTTACATACGGGCACATTCGTTCAATATGTTGCCAATGATATCTGCCAACGGGGATTCCTGAAACCCCATATCAAGAAAATTCGCAGGTTTTATAAAGAACGGCGGGACACGATGGTAGAGGCATTAACAGAATTCTGGCCGGAGAGCTGCCATTGGATAAAACCCCAGGGAGGTTTATTCCTGTGGGCACAAGTTCCTGAATCAATAGACACCAATGAATTTTTAAGGGAGGTAGTATTGGCTGAAAAAGTAGCCTTCGTGCCAGGCGTCCACTTTTATCCAAATGCAGATGGTGGTCACAATGCTATGCGCCTGAATTTTTCCTATGCCTCACCGGAAGTGATAGTAGAAGGGATTAAACGCTTGGGGATCGCTCTAAAGAAGGAGTTGGCCAAAAAACAGAAAAAAAAGTGATATCAGGGAAGGAGACTGGTTCCTTTATCATTGAATCGAACTGACATTAGTCATAAAAATCATCAGAAAAGACACCAGAGTTATGCAGGGCGCGTATGATATATGCGCTGGGTGTGAAAAATAAGAAATTGTGCAGATTAAACCTATAGAACAAACTGTTTTAAGGAGGTAAATAGTGTCTCTTATTCAAGATGTAATTGCAAAAACCAAGGAGAAAGATCCGGCACAGCCGGAGTTTCACCAGGCTGTTGAGGAAGTACTGAATACACTTCAGCCGACAGTTGATCGACACCCCGAACTAGTTCAGGCAAAAATTTACGAACGGGTCGTTGAACCGGATCGCGTGATAATGTTCCGCGTTCCCTGGTTGGATGATAATGGCGAAGTCCATGTTAACCGTGGATTCCGGGTCCAATTTAATAACGCGATTGGTCCATACAAAGGCGGTCTGCGTTTCCACCCGTCTGTGAACTTGGGCATCATTAAATTCCTGGGTTTTGAACAGGTCTTTAAGAACTCCTTGACAACTCTTCCTATGGGCGGGGGAAAAGGCGGATCAGATTTTGACCCCAAAGGTAAGACAGATAATGAAGTAATGAGTTTCTGTTATGCTTTCATGCGCGAGCTGTATCGGCATATTGGTCCTGATACTGATGTTCCCGCAGGGGATATCGGAGTTGGCGGCCGAGAAATCGGTTTCCTTTATGGATACTATAAAAAGATCCGCAACGATCACACTGGCGTACTGACCGGAAAAGGACTTGAATATGGCGGCAGTTTGATCAGGCCCGAAGCAACTGGTTATGGGGCAGTATATTTCGCAGGAGAAATGCTGGCAGTACGGGATCAGACGATGGAAAAGAAGAAGGCCATTGTCAGTGGATCCGGAAATGTTGCCCAGTACACCATTGAAAAGCTTCTCGATCTGGGTGCCATACCAATTTCATGGTCAGATTCAAGCGGAACAGTGATTGATGAAGGCGGAATTGATCGTGATAAATTGGCTTTCTCAATGGATTTGAAAAATATTCAACGGGGCCGCATCAAGGAATACGCTGAAAAATATGATCTGCCGTACTACCCTGACATGAGTGTCTGGGATGTTGTCAAGAAAGAAGGTATTAAAGCGGATTTGGCATTCCCGTCTGCTACGCAAAATGAGATCAATGCTGACCATGCCCAAGCCCTGGTTGATAACGGTGTCGTTTGCGTCTCAGAAGGCGCGAACATGCCTTCCACCCAGGAGGCTATTGATATCTTCCAGGATAATAAATTACTGTATGGTCCTGGAAAGGCAGCGAATGCTGGCGGCGTGTCCACCTCCGGTTTGGAGATGAGCCAGAATAGCGCCAGGCTGGCCTGGACGCGTGAAGAAGTTGACCAGAAACTTCATGGGATCATGAAGAGTATTCACAAAACCGCTTTAGATGCAGCCGAATCTTATGGCGATCCTGGGAATTATGTTATGGGTGCCAACATCGCTGGATTCTTGAAAGTTGCCAAGGCGATGCTTGCCTATGGTGTAGTATAGAATCATAAAGCTGAAATAAAAAACGCCAGTGTCCATCACTGGCGTTTTTTTATACTTCATCTTTAGGGACTAAGTCCATTAAAAGTACTTAGTCCCTTTGTGTCTCAATTCAATGGCCGTTCATTTCTCTTTCAGTAAAGACCACTTCATCTTTTCCGGTTAATTTTTCCTGGACTTTCTCAATTATTAAATTGAGATGACCATTATTGGCAACAAAATCCAAGTCGTCACCAGGGATAGTTAAAACCGGACATAAACTAAAATTATCGATCCATTGATCATAGAGCTGGTTAAGCTGCGTCAGGTAGTTTGGGTCTATTTGATCTTCGTAATCTCTGCCCCGTTGTTTGATCCTCTGCTGAAGAGTGGGAACAGATGCTTTAATATATAGTACTAGATCAGGAGGGGGTAAAAACTCTACCAGAGCTTGATAGAGTTCCTGGTAGGTTTGATAATCCCTCTCGCCAATTTGTTTCTGCCTGTATAGATTATGGGCAAATATTTCAGCGTCTTCGTAAACACTTCTGTCCTGGATTACAGATCCGGGATGGGCACAGAGATCTTTATGAGCTCTCAGTCGCCTGGTTAAGAAAAAGATCTGGCTGTGAAATGCCCAGGTTTGCATGTCTTTATAAAAATCTGGAAGGTAGGGGTTTTCTTTTTCGGGTTCAAAAAATGGAGTCCAGTCAAGGTTGTCACAAAGCTTTTTTACTAAGGTAGTTTTCCCCACGCCAATATTTCCAGCAACTGCGACAAACTTTTCCATATCCTCTCCCGTACACTGGCAACGTATTACATGCATTTTACTACGACATGTATTTTGGGAGGAATTTTTTAATCTTAAGTTTTCAAATAAGACCCCATTCAAGAAAAATCCCAGACTCTGGATCGAATCCGGGATTGGTAATATTCAATTTTCAATTTTATATTTTCAATTGCCAAGGTGCATGGGCATGATCACATGCAGGAAGTCTTCATCACCAACTGGACGGATCACTCCCGGGCTGGTGGGCTTGGATGTTTCCAGGGCTACTGTAGGAGTCTGGATAACATCTAGAACCTCTCTGAGGTAACGCACGTTAAAAGCGATGATGATGTCGCTTCCATCAATGGTAGCATCCATTACTGACTGACTGGATCCGGTCTCTTCGGATTGTCCTGAAATCTCTACTTCTCCAGGTGAGTTTTCTTCAGCGCCGGGGCGAATATTTACCTGAGCGATCAAGGACCCTTCCCGGGCGAAAATTTCTGCCTGCTTGCAGGATTTAAGGAATGACGGAGTTGATAAAATTGTCCGGGACTGATATTCCTTGGGAATGATTTGCTGATAATCAGGGAAGGTGCCTTCAATCAACTGAGAAACCAGTTCTATGTCCTTGGTCCGGAAGATAACCTGACCGCGGTCCGGAGGGAGAGCCATAGTAATGACTTCACTTCCGTTATTGCTGATGCGGGCTAATTCACTTAAAGCCCGGGCCGGGATCACCGCTTTTACCGGGTTCGGGATTGACGATGATAGTTTTGCAGTCCTGACAGAAAGGCGGAAGCCATCTGCTGCTGCCAGGGTTATGGTGTTGTCTTCCACTGTTACCAGAACCCCGGTAAGGATAGGTCGGGCTTCATCATGAGAGGCTGCAAATGCCACCTGCTTGATCATTTCCTTAAAATCGGTCACGTTAATTTCGATGCCGTTTTCCAGGTCGGGTGAGGGCATCGGCGGAAATTCCTGGGCGTCGATGCATTTAATATCTGTGTTCAATGACCCGCTCTTAATATTAAGTGTTTGGGTGGGTTCATGAAGGCTGATTTCGGTTTTTGCCGGAGGTATAGTGCTGACCAGGTCGGTGAATGTTCGGGCAGGAACAGTAGTGGATCCCTCTTCTTCAATTTTTGCACCAATCCAGCATGTTATGCCCAACTCAAGGTTTGTTGCAGAGAGGCGCAAACGACCATCATCTGTTGCAACCAGGATATTTGACAATACGGGAAGAGTGCTTCTGGGTGACACTGCCCGGGATACGATGCTCAAGCCGTGGGCAAGGTTTTCTTGCAGGACTGTAATCTTCATAAATAACTTCCTATTTAGGGCATTTTCACGTCGTCTGGATCTGTGTACAGTAAGTATACAATGAGACTATTATTTTTGCTATAAGAAATAGTCTTTTGGGAAAGGCAGGGATCAGGGAACAAAAACAGGGTTTCCCTCTGATTAATTTCGATTGAGGTTAATTGACAGCTATTTCAGGTCGTGTTATCATCCCGATACAATATCATATGCCTCTAACGGCACTCTTATCCAGAGAGGTGGAGGGAACGGCCCTGTGAAACCTCGGCAACCGGGCAGCGCTTGCGCTGCAGACGGTGCCAACTCCGGCAGGCGGATTCTGGAAGATGAGAGGGCAATAGTAAAGTGATGCCCTTTCCTGCAGGTCAGAAGGGGCACTTTTACTTAAGGGATTATCCTTAACGTGGGAGGGTAGATGAACAGTACACTGAACAATATCCCAAGTTTATTATTCACTTCAGAGTCTGTCACAGAAGGTCACCCGGACAAGATGTGTGATCAGATCAGTGATGCAGTCTTGGATGCTTGCCTGGAACAGGATCCTAGATCACGGGTTGCCTGTGAAACTGCAACTAAAACCGGCTTTGTAATGCTGCTGGGAGAAATAACCACCACGGCGGATATCAATTATGATCATTTGGCGCGCGATGTCATCACCAAAATCGGATATGACCGCGCAAAGAAGGGATTTGATGGAAAAACTTGCGGTGTGTTGGTGTCTATCTCGCAGCAATCTAGGGATATCGCTCTGGGCGTTGATCAGGCGCTGGAATCCAAGTCTGGAGAAATGACCGAAGCGGAGGTTGAAGCCATTGGTGCCGGTGATCAAGGCATGATGTTTGGCTACGCCTGTGATGAAACATCCACGCTCATGCCAACCCCCATCTATCTGGCGCACAAACTTTCCCGGCGCCTTGCTGAGGTACGAAAAAGCGGCATTCTTGATTGGGTCCGTCCTGATGGAAAGAGCCAGGTGACAATTGAGTACCAGTACGGAAAACCCGTTCGGGTCGATACGGCATTGATCAGCACCCAGCATGCGCCGGAGATATCTCAGGAGGATATCAAGGAAGCTATCATCAAGCATGTTATCGAACCTGTTCTTCCTGGAGATATGGTAGATGATCAGCTGAAGATCTTTGTTAATCCCACTGGACGTTTTGTGGTTGGCGGACCTATGGGAGATGCTGGCCTGACAGGTAGAAAGATCATCGTTGATACTTATGGCGGTATGGGAAGACATGGCGGTGGCGCATTTTCGGGCAAAGATCCTACCAAGGTGGATCGGTCAGGCGCCTATGCAGCCCGCTGGGCAGCAAAAAACGTTGTTGCTGCCGGGTTGGCCAGCCGCTGTGAGATCCAGGTATCCTATGCTATCGGTGTTGCTCATCCATTAAGCGTTAATGTAGAAACGTTCGGAACCGGAAATGTGCCGGATGAGAAGATCAGCGATCTGGTGAATGATTTTTTTGACCTTCGCCCCGGGGCAATAATCAGGGATTTGGATCTGAGGCGCCCGATTTACCAGAAGCTGGCTGCTTATGGCCACTTTGGACGGGATGATCTAGATTTGACGTGGGAAAATACCGATCGTGCAGCGGAGATCAAGAAAGCTGCGGGACTGTAGAGCGGTTTAATTAAAACAAGGATGCGGGATCATTTAATTAGATCTGCTCAAGTGAGAGCGCCAGCTCTCACGGTGATATTCACCGCAGGAGCTAACGCTCCTGCTCGAGCGGGAATAATATGGGTCCCGCTTCCTCTTTATTAAAAGTTAGAAAAATGGCTCAAAAGTTTTTACCAGCTGTTTTTTGGGCCTGAATCCTGTGATCCTGGCTGCAATGTCTCCGTTTTTGAACAGAATTAACGAAGGAACTCCCATCACACTATATTTTATTGGGGTTGTGGGGCTGGTATCTACATCCATCTTGTAGATGTTTACCTTACCCTGCCACTCCTCGGCCAGCTCATCCACCAGGGGAGCAAGCATTTTACATGGACCACACCAGGTTGCAGTGAAATCCACCAGAACGGGCAGTTCTGATTCCAGTACTTCTGTGTCAAAATTTTCTTCGGTTACATATTTCACATCCGACATATAATATATCTCCTTAAACTTAACGTGATTATTAAATAGGTATTGCCGGACATATCACCAAAATATTGATTTGATCCTGGCATTCTATAGAGTCGATGTCAAGCTGAAATTATACCAAAGTCACCCTCGAACCCCGGGGAGTCTTTTCAACCAACAGCTGAGTTGAAAATGCCTCCTTGATCTGTTCTATATGGGTTATTATCAGGATCTTTTCAAAATCATCCTGGATGAGGTTAATAGCTTCAATCAGGCGCTGTCTACCGACCGCATCCTGGCTTCCAAATCCCTCATCAATTACCAAGGATTGCAGTCTAGCGCCTGCCCGTTGAGCCAGAACATGAGATAGAGCCAACCTGATCGCAAAGTTGATCCGGAAAGATTCCCCTCCCGAAAACAATTCATAATCCCTGAATCCCGCCTGATCGCGAATTTCTATATCAAGCGTCTCTTTGAGATCTTCCCGTCCAGTGTCCTTATATTCCCGCTGGGTCAGGAATCGGATAGACATTGTCCCGCCGCTTAGCCTATCCAGGATTTGATTCGCTTTAGCCTCAATATTTGGCAGAGCTTGTTCAATCAAAAGTGCCGGTACGCCATCTTTTCCGAAGGCCTCTTCCAGCTGTTTATATTGTTTTACGGAGTTGGATATTTCCTGACGCTGAGTTTCAAGCGCTATTTTACGGGTTTTCTGAGTCTTAAGTACAGATACTTTCTGCTGGGCAGCACCCACCTCACGCTCAAGGGTTTTTTCCTTTTCTTTATAAACCAACAGCTGGCTTTCAACCGATCCTGTGTCTGGCGCACTTTTCTGCCCTTGTTCAAGAGCCTGACGGCCTCGTTCAAGCTCAGAGCGCTGGTTTTCCAAAGCCTTCTGGTCCCGGGCGATCTGGTCAGACAATTCCTTTATCTCCCGGGAGAGGGGCTTTAGAGCTGCTTCAGCTTTATCCAGAGAGGTTTTTTTATCCTGGATGCGATTTTCCTGATCGGTTAATTCTCTCACTCGGTCATGTTCGTCTGCATCGTACCCAATCTTTTTAAGCTCCGTATTGAGAGATTTTAGCTGCGCCCGGGCATCGTCCGCATAACTTTCCATTTTAAGGATTTTTTTGATTTCCAGAAGTGCCAGTTGTTGGTCTTTCTCCCAGGATGTTTTCTGGTCTTCCAGATTTGTGATCTGGTTTTGGATCTTATCTGCCTCCTGGGTTGCCATGCGAAGTGAATTCTCTACCAAACTTAGTTCCGTTATTTTTAATTGAAGATCTTTTACGACCTGGTTGGCTTCCTTAAGGGTATTTTGATTGTTGCGGTAGCGATCACCCATTTCTTTACCCTCATCTTGCAGGGTCTTTATGAGAGCAATTCGATCGGATTCTGATAGTTCCTGTCCGCATAAGGGGCAGAGCGCTCCTTCGGCAGCCTCCAGACCCCGGATTCTTTTTTCAAGGGCTTTCATCTCCTGGAACAGCAGGGGATTCTCTGCTTTGGCATTTGCCTGTTCCTGGCGGGCAGTCTCTAATTCCTGTTTTTTTTCTTCCCGGATAAGGAGAATTTCTTCTGTTTCTTTTATCTCACCCTGTTTTTCTTTGAGTTGTCCTTTTAATTCGGGCAAGCTTGATAATTCAACATCTAAATCCCTGAAGCGGGACTCCAGAGTGGTTTGTTCTTGGAGCAGGCGGCCTTTCTCGGCTGCAATCTGGAGCAGTGGTTCCTGCCTTCGCAGTTCTTTTTCCCGAAATTGTTCAGCAACTTTTTCCCAATCAGCCAGAGATTGCCTGGCAGATTGCCAGGCTTGATAATCCTGATGGATTTGAGTTTTATCTTTGAGGATTGTTTGGAAATTCTTTTGTTCGTCTTCGCGGCGAGTGATCTTATCTTTAGCCTGGTTGATATTGTTGGCAAGATTGTCAGACTGTTTTTCTAGAGCAACAACCATTTTGTTTTGTTCTTCAAGGGATACCAGGACTGTTTGCAAATCAGCCAACTGTTTTTCTGACTCTTTCCTGGTTTTCTGAGCCTCGGTTAAGTTATTTTCCAAGTCAAGAAGTTGTTTTTTTCGTTGATCTTCTTCCTCCAGTTCACTCTGGATTTCTGAAAGGCGGCCGTCCAGGCGATTAATTTCACTTTCAGACTTTTTCCTTTTCTGAAAGGTCCTTTTCCGGTAATCTTTCCAGACCTCAAGCCCAAGGATCTTGGATAAGATCCGTTTTCTGACGGAAGGATTCTGCTGGGTAAATTGATCTGCTTCGCCCTGCAGTAAAAAAGAAGCGTTAATAAAGGATTCGTAATCCAACCGAAGGATCTCAGATATTTTTTGATCGGTTTCCCGTATAGTCCGCTCTGTTAAAGACTGCCACTCTGGCTCCTCATTTTTCACCGGGTCTTCCCTGAGGTAAAGCTCAACCTGTTTGGTATCCCCCCTGGGATTTGTTCTGATTATGCGATACTGATTTCCTTCGTAGTTAAAAATGAGGGAAACTATTGCTTGTTTTGAATTGAGATTGATCACTGACTCATCGTGTTTCCTGGCTCTGCCGAATAATACCCAGGTGATCGCGTCCAGTATGGAAGATTTACCTGCCCCGTTTTCTCCGGATATGCAGGCCAGATCAAATCCAGTGAAATCAATTTCCACGGGTTCTTGATAAGATAAAAAACCTTCCATGGACAAAAGGACGGGAATCATGCTACCAATGATAACAGATAGAGTTCGTCTCCCTCTTGAAATGACCCCGGCTCAGGTTAATGGCCCATTTCTTCTTTGACAGTTTGTAGTAGTTTTTCCGCCTGCAAATCAGACAGGCAATAATATGAAGCTTGTAAGTGTTCAGCTACCTCTCTTGCCAGACCTTTGTCAAATTCCTTATGCTCCATATTGATCACGATACTTGGAATATTGTCTTTGGCTATCATATCGGCAATTTTATAGGCCTCTTCCTGGGGGGGCAGCTTGGTTATTGAAACATTGCCAACCCCGTCTGTTAACAAGATCAACATTGGCTGGATCTCAGGATGCGCAAGTTCTTCCCGCTTAATGACTTCATGGGCCAGGTTTAACCCGGCGGAGAGGGGTGTTTTCCCGCCGATGGGAATATCAGCTAAATAGCGTCGGGCCAGTTCAATTGAATTGGTTGGAGGTAATATCAACTGGGCGCGGTCTTTTTGAAATACGATCATCCCCACCCGATCGCGGCGCTGGTAGGCATCTGTAAGCAGGGAGAGAACGGCTCCTTTGGCTGCGCTCATCCTCTCAGCAACTGCCATAGACCAGGAAGCATCAACCACAAACAGGATCAAGTTTGCTGTTTGTTTTATTCTAATTTTACGCTGCAGATCATGTTTACGGATTGAAAATGCCACTTTTGTTTCCGGAGACCGCCGGTCTTTTTGGAAGGGCGCTGCGGCTCTGATGGTTGCATCAAACGCGATATCAGAAAGCTCGCCATTTGCGGGGCGGGCTTGAATATATCTGCCGCGTTTGGTTTCTGTTCTGGTTTGAGATCTTCGACCGCCGGATCGCCTGTTCATCCTGTCCAGCGGGGCATCTATCTTCTCTGGATCAAAGGTCTCCCCAATTTTGACCGGATTGCCACCTTCCCACCAGGAAGCATTGCTATTTTCAAACACTTCCCCGGTCCCAGAATCGGCTGGAACTTCTAGCTGAGGAGCATCAGTAACCGAACTTACGAGCGTTTTTTTTTATCCCCGTTATCGCCCATTTCGGAACTGGATTCCTGGCCCTGATCACCCTCATCTCCTTCACCTTCTGGAGAACCGCCAGTAAGTTGTTCAATCTTTTCTGCTAATTCCTCAGCGGAAACATCAGATTGCTGGAATGGTCCCCGTTTTATCCGGTGCGGATAGGCGAGTTCAGCTGCCAGGGCAATGTCCCGTCCGGTGATGGCTTTTCTTCCTTCAAACGCAGCATGAGCGCGGGCAGTTTTCAAGATAACCAGGTCAGATCTGTGACCATCCACTTGAAGAGAAGTGCTCAAGTTGGCAATATCAACCAGATTTTTTGAAGAATACTCAACATCTGGAAGAATTTTTCTAGCTTGTTTGATCTGCTCCGACAGTTCCTGTTCTCTGGGCAGCCATTGTTCCCGGAATTCTTCAGGTTTTTCTTCGAATGCGAGGTGACGTTCCATGATCAAGACCCGTTCCCGGGTTTCCCGGATACCGCTGATATCCACAGATAAAGCAAAGCGGTCCAATAATTGAGGCCGGAGATCACCCTCCTCTGGATTCATAGTCCCAACAAGAATAAATCGGGCAGGATGGCTGAATGAAATGCCTTCCCGCTCAACAATATTCATGCCCATGGCGGCGGAATCAAGCAGCAAGTCCACCACATGATCATCAAGTAAATTGACTTCATCAATATATAACAACCCCTGGTTTGCGTCTGCCAGTACGCCGGGTTCAAAATGGCGTTCACCTTTTTGAATGGCTTTTTCGATGTCCAAAGTTCCCACTACACGATCTTCTGTAGCAGAGACAGGCAGGTTAACAAAAGGGGTTGGCTGCATTTCTATATTGCGCTGATCGCCGTTACTGTGTCTTTCGCGGCATTCTGTGCACCAGGTGCTTGAGCGGTTGGGATCGCATCCAAACCGGCAATCGGAGAAGGTTTCCACAGTTGGCAGCAGAGCGGCCAAAGCTCGGGCTGCCGTGGATTTGGCGGTTCCCCGTTCGCCCCGGATCAATACGCCGCCAATGCGTGGGTTAACAGCGTTTAACACCAGGGCTCGTTTCATTCTTTCCTGGCCAACTACCGCTGTAAATGGATATATTGCCGTCATTTTTTTCCTATGGGGAGGCAAACTTTTGGATCCAAACCGATAAATGTCAATAATATCATAAATATCAGAGGTGTTTTTTCACAGGAATTATCTTACCACAAAGGTTGCCAAGTTGATATTTGCACTGTATAATTGTCTGCATTCTAAAACGGAGCGTGCCATTAATATGGAAGAAATGAAGTCCCAACAAGGGGGAGAAGTAATGAGCGAAAGTTCGCCCCCCACAGAAGCAATGGATATGGAAACCCTTTTAGCCCAGGAAGGATTGGGCTTGGGAAACATCCCTGAAAGGGGAGATATCCGGAACGGCGTGATTACCGCCATTACCTCAAACGAGATCTTGATCGATGTCCAATCAAAAGCTGATGGGTTGATTGCTGGAAGAGAACTAGAGCAAATCAATCCCAAATCGCTGGAAACCTTCCAGGTAGGAGAGGAAATTTTGGTCTATGTTCTCGAACCAGAGGATATGAACGGCCATGTTGTGCTTTCTTTCACCCGAGCCCAGGAAGAACAGGATTGGGAAAAAGTTGAGCAAAGCCTTGAATCTGGAGACACAATCACAACCTTTGTAGAAGGTTACAACAAAGGTGGATTGCTGGTTCCTGTAGGTCAACTACGTGGATTTGTTCCCGGTTCCCTGGTAAGTGTTTTCAGGGAAGGTGAAGGATCCTCAGAAGATCGCTGGAGCGAAGCCATTGGCAAGGAAATTACCCTTAAGGTGATCGAGGTAGATCGATCCCGGCAGAGGTTGATTCTATCTGAAAGAGATGCCATCGGAGAAACCCGAGAAGCGATCAAAGATCAACTTTTGGATAACCTGTCCGTCGGTGACAGGGTGACTGGTTATGTCAGCAGCCTGGCTGATTTTGGCGCCTTTGTAAACATCCAGGGCGTAGATGGCTTGGTCCATCTCTCAGAACTATCATGGGATCATGTTGATCACCCGAGCGACCTGGTCAAAGTCGGCCAGGAATTGACAGTTGAGGTTATCAGTATCGATGAAGAAAAACGCAGGATTGGTTTATCCATGCGAAGATTGCTTGATAACCCCTGGATCGAAAAAGCTGGGGAAGTCCAGGAAGGTCAATTAATTCAGGGAACCATCACCAACCTGACTGATTTTGGTGCTTTTGCTCGCATAGAGAATACTGATTTGGAAGGATTGATACATATTTCTGAATTAAGTATAGACCGAGTTGGCCATCCATCCGAAGTGGTTAGTGTTGGAGAAACTCTGACTTTGCGTGTAATTAGCCTGGATATGGAACGACATAGGATTGGATTAAGTCTCGAAAAAGTGGATTCAGATGAATACGCGGCAGTTGACTTCGAGCAAATTCAAGGTGAGTTAGGCGAAGACGGATCTCTCGATGATATATTATCTGGCACAGATGACGAGGGTGCAGAACCTGTAGAAGAAGCTGCCCCTGAAGATGAGGTCGAAGAAGGTACTGAGACAGAAGAGGATGAAG
>CAYUXO010000007.1:0-25055 GCA_964448865.1 uncultured Anaerolineales bacterium | reverse complement strand
GAGGTCGAAGAAGGTACTGAGACAGAAGAGGATGAAGCTGCCCCTGAAGATGAGGTCGAAGAAGGTACTGAGACAGAAGAGGATGAAGCTGCCCCTGAAGACGAGGTCGAAGAAGGTACTGAGACAGAAGAGGGTGAAGCTGCCCCTGAAGATGAGGAAGTCGATCCAGAAAACGAGGAACCGGAAGAAGAATCTCCTCCAGATGAGGAAGAATAACTTGAAATTAAGCGCATCTGGCAGGATGCGCTTTTTTTTATCTCCTGGTCGCCCCATTATATTATTTTTATAAATTTATTTCATTAGCAGTATATTTGTAGAGGAATTTGGTAGAATGTCTACACAAAAATGGGGGCGAGCACCGAAAATTCAATTACGGTAATATCCGGGAATACGTCGGATCATTGCGGGAGGATGTCCTTTGGCTAGCATGGAAAGATTTACCCAACGAGCTCGGAGGGTATTGAGTTTAGCTCATAAAGAAGCTGAACGGATGAAACACGACAAGATTGGAACCGAACACCTGTTGTTGGGATTATTATTGGATCAGGGAGGAATTGCAGGACGGGTCCTGCGCGAACTGGGACTGAGTGTTGAAAGTGTCCTGACAATTACAGAACGAATTACTGGTGTTGGCGAATACAGTGGTGAAGCGCTGGCATTATCCCAGGGGACCCAACGGGTCCTGGAGCTGGCAGTTGAAGAAGCACGCAATTTGAGTCATCATTATATTGGTGTTGAACACATCCTGCTGGGATTAATTTCTTACGGCAAGGGTGTAGCTAATGATGTCTTGATCCAGCTGGGATTGACTGCTGACCAAATACGCAGGCAGACTTTGCGCATGATGGAAGAAGCCAGGGATAAAAGCAAACTGCAAAGAGAGCGCAGGCAGTCTGATAGAAGCAAAAAAAGCAAGACCAAGAGCACTACTCCGATGGTTGACCAGCTGGCCGTGAACTTGACCGATCTGGCTGAAGAGGGCAAATTGGATCCAGTTATTGGCCGGGAGACTGAAATAGAGCGTGTGGTGCAAATCCTTGCCCGTCGAACTAAAAACAACCCTGCCCTGATCGGCGAACCTGGTGTTGGTAAAACAGCGATTGTGGAAGGCCTGACCCAACGCATCGCAGATGGAGAAGTTCCTGCGCCGCTGCTTGGAAAACGAGTGCTGCAGTTGGATCTAGGATCATTAGTGGCTGGTACCATGTACCGCGGCCAATTCGAAGAACGCCTGAAACGTGTAATATCTGAGCTGAAAAAATCCGACGCAATACTTTTTATTGACGAAGTACATATGCTGGTTGGCGCAGGATCTGCTGGATCCGCGATGGACGCTGCCAATATCCTTAAACCAGCTCTTTCCAGGGGTGAACTTCAAGTTGTTGGAGCAACCACCCTGGATGAATACCGCAAACATATTGAAAGTGATGCTGCGTTGGAAAGACGATTCCAACCCATCACAGTGGATGAGCCATCTCAGGAAGAAACCATTGAAATTCTACAAGGGATTCGATCGGCATATGAAGATCATCACCAATTAAAAATTTCTAATGAGGCGCTGAAAGCTGCCACAGAACTTTCAGCCCGTTATGTATCTGGTCGATTCCTGCCCGATAAAGCCATAGACCTGATTGATGAGGCATCCTCGCGTGTGCGCATGTATAAAAATCCAATAGGGGATGAAGCTAAAGAAATTGTTCATAAACTACGGGCTGTCCGCAAAGAGCTCAAAAACGCAGAAAATGATCAGGGTCAGGTTAACGAACTTGAGGATCAGGAAAAGAAACTGGAAGAAGAACTTGAAGCTCTGAAAACAGCCTGGGATAGAGACAGCAGTCCAACTGTAACTGTTGAGGATATCGCAGAGATTGTTTCCATGTGGACAGGAATTCCTGTGATGGAGCTTGCCGAAGAAGAATCTGACCGGCTGCTGCATATGGAAGAGGAACTCCACGAACATATCATTGGCCAAGACGAGGCAATTGTTAAAATTGCCAAGGCAGTCCGGCGGTCCAGGGCTGGGTTAAAAGATCCCAAGCGCCCGGTTGGGTCGTTTATTTTCCTGGGTCCTACCGGAGTGGGAAAAACAGAACTGACCAAAGCCCTGGCGAAATTCATGTTCGGTTCTGAAGATGCATTAATTCATCTGGACATGTCCGAATTCATGGAACGCCATAGTGTCAGCCGTCTGGTTGGCGCTCCTCCCGGGTATATCGGTTATGAAGATGCCGGCCAGCTGACTGAAGCTATCCGAAGACGACCGTACTCCATAGTAGTATTTGACGAAATTGAAAAAGCCCATCAAGAAGCCCATAATATGCTGCTGCAAATTATGGAAGAGGGACATATCACAGATGCCCGGGGCAGAAAAATAGATTTCCGAAATGCCCTGGTGATTATGACTTCCAATATCGGCGCAGAATTGATCCAGAATACTGCCTCGATCGGATTTGAACTGGCCCAGGATGAGGAACAATCCCGCAAGCGTGATTATGATGAGATGAGAAGAAAACTCTTAAAATCTCTGAAAAACACTTTTCGGCCTGAATTCATTAACCGGGTCGATTCGGTGGTTGTCTTCCATGCCTTGAGCAAGGAGCACATTCGAAAAATCGTTGACCTGGAGCTGGAAAAGGTCCGGGAAAGGTTGGTTGAAAAGAATCTTCAGCTGGAAATCACGCCCGAAGGTATTGATCTGCTGGTCCAATTGGGCTATAACCCTGAGATGGGCGCCCGTCCACTGAGGCGGGTCATTCAGGAAAAGATTGAAAATCAACTTTCAGATGCAGTATTATCCGGAACTTTCATCTCTGGTGATGTTGTGCTGGTGACAGCCACTCCATCTGATGGAGAAGAAGATGGTGAAATCGTTCTTAAAAAAGGTGATCCAGCGCTGTACGGTAAATCTTTCCTGCCTGATGAAGCTGATGAGCCGGTTGCTGTAGGCTAAAATAATTGATCGATAAATAAAACTTCCAGGATTTTGAAGAATGGTATAGATCCCGGAAGTTTTTCTTTTAACCTGATGCAGATGTCTGGAGCTATTCCTGAATATTTTTCTCTAATCTAGTATATTCCAAGAAGCTGAAGATATCATGAGCGCTGACTGCTTTAATTTCATTGCCATGCTCTTTCAGGAGAGTCCGCAATCTTGGAACATGACCACCCAGAATTCGATTGGCTAAATAGTTTGGGAAGAAGCTTAACACGTAGGCAGAGGAGCCTCGATTATGGAGATCTGCCCCACCGTGAAATGGAGAAGCGGCATCTCCGCAGTGGAGAAGCCAATTTCCTGGTTTGCCGATAGCCACGCCGCAGTGTCCCCGGGTATGGCCCGGTAGAGGTAAGAAATAAAAATCAACTTCCGGGGTTTCCAGTATCCGAACAGCATCAAAACCGAACCAATCCGCCCCAGTTGATTCGTGAATTACCCATTTGGGTTGATGAACCCAATGATCCTGGATATATGCAAATTCCATCAACCCCCGTGGATTCTGGATTGCCAGATATTCATCGCGAAAAACATGGACATCCGCCTCTGGAAAATCAGCCAATCCCCCCGCATGGTCAATGTGTAAATGGGTCTGGATGATGTGTTTAACCTCTCCAGCGTCAAACCCTAAAGACTGGACCTGGGCCAGGGCTGTCTCTTCTTGGAGCTTGGGAACACCCATCCATCTCAGGAAAAACCGCATCTTCTGGGCTGGATGTGTATAGTCCCGGCTTCCAAATCCAGTATCGATCAGCACAAGCCCCCGGCTGGTCTCTACCAGCAGGCAGTAAACGATGGAATCAATCTGAACAAATGGCGCTTTGAGGGTTCCGCAGTTGAGGTGGTGGATTTTCATCCTACTCTCCTGGATTCAGCTTTAGGATATTTTCCTATCAGGATGTGTGAAAGGCTTTTGCCATTCGAATTCTTTTTTCCAGGGCTGGATGGGAATAGAGTAGGAATTCAACCCAGGATTCAGGATCAACTTCAGCAAGATTCTGGTTGCTTAACCGGGTGAGGGCATCGGCGTATGCCTCACATTTATTGGTCAATTGCAGAGCGAATTGATCTGCCAGGATTTCCCTCCAGCGGCTGAAGGTATTGGTGAATGGCATCGACAATAGTCCATAAGCCCCCAGAAACAATCCGAATAAAGGAAAAGCAGCCAAATCCGATATGGATCCAAAATCAAAAAAGGAGATACTCCGGGATAGTCCCAAAGATGTCAAGTATAACCCTCCCAGGGTAAGCAGGGTCTGGAGGAGCATGCCAAGGGGAATATCATTGTTCGTATGATGTCCCAATTCATGGGCCAGGACAGTTTCAATTTCATCGGTCGTGAATTCTTTCAGAAGTGTATCGCCCAGGATTATCCGGCGAGTGTTTCCCAAACCGGTTAAGGCGGCATTGGCTGATTTTGTCCGACGGCTCATGTCGAAGGCATATACTCCCATTACTTCAACACCGGCTTTATTTGCCATGGTCAACAGACGATCCTGGAGATCCCGGTACTTTTCATCGAGGGGTGTAATGGTATAAAAAATTGGAAATAATAAGATCGGGGCGAGATTTGCTAGCAGGACATTAAATAACAGTAAAAAGCCAGCAGTCCAGAGCCACCAATAGTCAGGAGAAGACCGCAGCAGCAGATAGATGATCTCCAGGATGAATCCACCTAAGACTACCGACAACCCCAGATTCTTGATTAAGTCCAGACCCCACCCGTTTAGGGTCTGGTTAGACTGCTGAAAACGGTGGGGGAGAATATAGCCCGTATAAAATGAAAGCGGAAGATCAAAGATTGTGAAACACCCTCCAAAAATCAAGCCATAAGCCAGTACCGCAAGCCACGTATTTTGAGTCCAGGTCAAAATCCAGTCTCTCAATTCGACGGACCAGCCCGCCAGCAGCCAGATAAGCAGTAAAGCTGTTCCCAGCAGCAAATCCAGCAGCATGATGCGCCGTCTAATTTTCGCGTATTGTTTGGCAGACTGCTGGCGTTGGGGGTCGAGGGTCTGGTTTTCCATATTCTTTCTTCCAATTCTGGTTTGTTCATCTAAATTGTGATCCCCCTTGGTGATAATTATACAGGGTTGGCGGCTCATTTTATCTGAGGTCATATTTTCTATAACCTTACAATTTGGAGAGCAGGGGAGGTATTGGATATAATTCTAGGATAGGATATTGTTTTATTACGAAAACATTATTGATTCTTATATGGCGCAAGACAATAAAATCACTCTCTATTCTCTCGATTGCGGAACAGTGAATTGGCGATTGTACCGCATGGAATACCATTATGATGGGGCGCGGGCTCAACACGTTACCAGTCCCCTGTCATCTCCCCTGGCAAATTTTTCGGATCGAAAATTGCCGGCAGTGTTGACGTTAACAGAAGGTGGTATTAATGTTGAGACGATCGGGGAAACCGCCCTGGCTTTCCTGGAAGATGCCCAGGCCCGCAATCAGGTCAGGGAATTCTTTAAACCATCCATCGGCTCGCACCTGATTGAAAATCCCTCTCCCCATCAGATGCGCTACACTCACTTTGAGGCTTTACTCTTTACAAGACTGCTACTGCGCAGCCTGATCAAGCAAATTCAGGAAGAAAAATACAACTCAGAACCATTTGATGAAGGGGTTCATTTTTCAATTGCCTACCCGGACCGCTGGCGCACAGAATATGATGCCAGGGTATTTGAAGATTTTTACCACGTAATACTGGAGTGTTTTCCAACTGAAATCTGCGACCAAGTGCATTTTGTGCCTGAATCCGAAGGAATTATCCTGGGACTGAGGGATCAAGCGCTCCTTGAGAAATTCCACTCGGATGATGTCAATTTGATAGTGGATGTTGGGGGAAGCCATACAACTATCTACGCCCGAAAATATAATGCCGACACAGGAATTCTTGCGGATATCAATAGCTATGATGAGCCGTTCGGGAGTGGGTTGTATGATGCCCTTTTGGCTAAACATATTTCAGGTGAGCTCCAAATCCCCGTCGATGAATTGGAGGATGATAGCTCTGCTTTTATGGCACTAAGAATTTGGGGCCAATTATTAAAGGAGTCTCTCAGTAGACAAATTAGCAGCGGAGATCAAGGTGCTGAGTCATTGGCCAATCAGCAGGCAGTTACTCTGGTGATGAAAAACAATCAAGTTTACCGAAAGAATATCAACTTGTCACCGGGAGATTTTTCAGAGATGATCAAGCCAGTGGACCAAGCATTTCAAGAGGTTCTGACCAGATCTTTGGAAAACATGGGCATTAAGGAAGATTCTGTTGGGAAAATCATCCTGCTGGGCGGGGGAGTATTACTTCCCGGTATATCAGAAGGAATTCGGGATCGATTTGGAAGTGAAAAGGTGGTTTTACCAAATAACCCGGAAGAAATTATTGTCCGGGGGACTGGATTATCATTTATGTCCTCAATGCCGGAACGGGCAGCCCAACAGCTAAAACACATCCCCGAAAAGAAATCAGATTGGCGGATTGTTCACGAAAATGGGACGATAGTGGATATTACCAAAGAAATCATGATAGCCGGCAGGGGCAGGCAATCAGATATTATCCTGGATAGCCAAAAATGTTCTCGAACCCACGCCTTGATCCGCCTGGAGGGAAATGTTTTAACCCTGTTAGATTTAAGAAGCAGAAATGGCACTTTTGTAAATCAAACCCAGTTAACCCCAAATTCAGCCCATTACCTCAGGGCAGGAGACCAAATCCGTTTTGGTGATCAAGCTTTTGTATTAGAGTGATCAGGCTTTAAATAGAAAAACCCGGAGCTTTTTGAACTGACCCCCAAAAACAGGACACATAATAAAAACACCATCTAGTGATGAATATAGGAGGTGTGTTTGTTAGAGGTGCTCTCTCACTCGTCCCCGGGTGAGGACAAATTCCCAATTGCGACCGAGGCCTGTCCTGAGTGCAATCGATGGGACGGGCGCATTGAGCACCATGGAGAACCAATTCTTATTTAAAGGATTGAAATCCTTCCCGCTGGCCCTTCGTCTGGGCTCAGGACAGGCGCGCCAAGCGTCCCTCTGCAGGGACGAGTAAGATCTCCCTAACACTATTCTGATACCGGATCCATTAAGTGTCCCTCAAGAGAGACACTTGGCCCTAGCCCAGAGGGAGGAATTCATTCCCTCTCGAAAAGGAGATCAATTGAGCTTAAAATATCAGACTTAACTACATCAAAAACAAAACTGACGCCATTGGAATTCAGACGTCAGTTTGTATATTTACCCTGAGAGGGGTTTTATTTATTTGTCCACTTTAAGGGGTGCACTGCATTTTGCTCCGGGTATTTTTGTTATATCCAACCCTGATCTTTACAGAATTGTGTCAACCAGGGTAGTTCAAACCACTCGCCCTGATAAGCCTTAATAGCGGGGTAAATTGTTGCCAGTCCCAGGAATGGAACCAGGCAGGATAATAACACCGTTATTCCAAGCAGTAAACTTGCGACGCCAATAATAATATTAGCTCCGATGGCTTGTACTGCATGAAAACGAATAAACGGGCGGGTTTTCTGGGGTTCGACCAGAAGCGAAATAATCGCCAGGATCACACCGAACCAGGGAATCCAGCTCAGCATGGCCCATAATTTATCGTCATCACTGATTTCTACATCATCATAAGGGGCATTGGTAAGTTCTTCCGACATTTGCATCTCCTTTACTCAATTGTGTGTTTATGGTCTACCTTTATTTAACGGAAAAATTGATTATTAGTTATTTGTTTATTCTGGTGTCGTCAGTATCCATTCAGCCAGGGCATTGATTTCATCCACTGAAAGCTTGCCTTTCCAGGATGGCATGCCGCCCCTGCCATTGGTTATGGTTTCGGCATATTGGGCAGATTCTTGGGTAAGGCGATCGGGCAACAAGGAAGGTCCTCTATCTCCAGATCGATCCGCGCCGTGACAGCCAGAGCATTTGCTTGAGAACAGGTCAGCAGGGTCAATTGCCTGGGTCTCAGCTTCACTTACCTCGTCCTCAGAAGATTCCGCATCTGCATCTTGCTCATTATCAACATCCTCAACTTCAACAGAAACGGGAGTATTCGTGGGCGGAGGTAGTTCTTTGGTCTGCCCGCAAGCCCCCAGGGCAAGACTAAATATAATCACAACCATTAAGATCGTTAGTTTTCTTTTCATCTCTCTCACATTTACTAAACGAATAAACATAATAGTACTATACCCTAAATCAAGATACCTTGAGGGTAATTTATCTAATATTAACACCCCGGTGATTTATTAACAGAACGCCTGCTTTCATGTACAATTTAAAGTACTCCAACTTAATTGACCGGGATGAAGGAAATTGTATGCGCAGATTATCATCAACTGTAGAGCAGAGGATCGAAGCCCTGCAAAACAACCGTTATTTATCGGGTCTGGACGAGGTGATCTTGACCTACCTGGCCCAGAATACCAGGTTGATTTCTTATGATGCCGAGGAAATGATCATCCGGGAAGGCCAGACCTGCCCCGGACTTTGCATTATTCAATCAGGCAGGGTCAAGATATATAAAAATTCACTCGCTGGCCGGGAAATGATCATTAACGTTATTGAGGACGGAGACTCATTTAATGAGGTTCCTGTATTTGATCAATTAGAAAATCCCATAGATGTAGGAGCTGTGATCGATACCAAAATCTGGCTAATTGATGCCGGGGCACTGCGAACTGTGATTGCAAAACACCCTGAGGCGGCCCAGCAAATCATCATCAACTTATCTCAAAATCTGCGTATGCTGATTGGTAAAGTCGCTGAACTCTCTTTTTATACCGTAACCGCACGCCTTGCAAGCTTGCTGCGCCAACTATCTTCGAAACAGCTTTCAGGTAACAGTTCTGAGCGCCTGACTCAGGATGACCTGGCATCTAGAATAGGCACTGTCCGGGAGGTGGTTTCCCGGTCACTAAAAGAACTTGAGAAGAATGGCGCCATTGATGTTCAACAGGGCAAGATTGAAATACTCAACCTGGAAAAATTGATTGATTGGGAGTAATGGGGAAAAATCCAGTTCTTTATAGATTATTTTGACACATCAATCATTAAAGGATACTCAAATCTTTTCAGATATTAATTTGTTCACTGAAACGAGAATCCACCAATAAAAGCGGCTGTCATTAATAAAAGCAACCCTGGTAGTACAGATAGGATAGTCTTATGGGACAAAATTGGTTTACCGGCTTTTAGAAATGCTAAAAGCAGTCCGCCTAATCCGATGAGCCCACCACCTAAACCAACCAGGATATATCCAGCCGGGGCAGCTCCCTGAAAAAAAAGAATTACCGGCAAAAAAGTGATAATTAATCCAGCAACACCATGTATCAAAGCCAGGACAATAGTGGCGGCTTGTCTGCTTGCTGTAAACCGGGTGAGTGCAATTAAAAGGAACCCGCTGATGCAAAACACAAGATAGGGCAGTGTGTAAGCAGGGAGGTGTTCTGAGATCAAACCGAGAGAAATGCTCAGGGGGATGAGGGCTGAAGTAATGACAATGGCCTGAATCTCAAGTCCTTCAAACCCCAGGATGATCAACAGCAAACCTGCGACCAGGAGAGTTCCAAATCCGATAGTATAAGCCCAGGTCGGTACAGGACTCATGCCATCCAGCCCTCTGGCAATCTGATACGCTGCCAGCAATCCTGTTGCCAGCAGGAAAATCCGATCCAAAACTGATATTTTTTTCATTGGATTAGATGCCTGCAAAGAACATTAATAACATTGTGCCTAACATGTACAGCGAGGCATATTTAAACAAACCAAAAGTCATTCGCTCCGAGGGATAGGTTAAGCTGCTCACAGCCAGTGTAAATAATCCGGCTGATAACACAATCAACAGTCGTAAAAATCCCCAGGTTAAGCCTACTCCATAGGCGGCAAATCCTAATGCTGCGGCTGTGAAAACGCTGGAGATGGCTATGATCAGGCGGGTGGTTTGAAGACCATAGGTGCTTGGGAAGGTAGGTACCCTGGCAGCCTGATAGTCATCACGGTAACGGATGCTGAAAGTGAGAATATGAGTGGGGATCCAGAATAAGATCCCTATAGCAAGGGCCACTCCGACCCAATCAATCTGTCCGGTTCCGAGCACCCGACCAGCGAGAACTGGCATTCCACCGGATATACCGCCCCAAACGATCGACCAGGCAGTTTTCCTTTTCAACCAGATGGTGTAAATTACTACGTCAAAGAATAAACCCGCAAAAATTATCACCCCGTAGAGGATGTCCAGGCTGACAGCCCAGGAAATACCAATAATTGAGAGGATCAAACCAAAAATCAATGCCTCGCGGGGTTTGGTTTCACCGGTGCACAAGGGGCGATTGCAGGTCCGGGGCATAATGGCATCAATATCCCTGTCGTACCACATATTGAGAGCAGTGCTGCCGCTGATAGCTAAAAACAGACTGCCAGTTAATCCCAGCAGGGTGTTTGGGTCCGTCACCGGGCAGCGGGCGCTCATATATCCCGCCAGGCCGGTGATTAATAACAAACCGGTCTGGAGGGATTTGATGAGCGGGATATATTTTGATTTGATCTGCTTAAAAATCTTCTTTTTCATAAGGCTGTCATTATAATGCATTATTATAGAGGGTAGGGATACGTTTTTGCCCTCTATTTTATTTCATCCTGGGCACACCTGAAACCGACTTGCGGACTGTAAAACTGCGGACCAGCGCTGTTTTCTTTCCAAACCCTTAGATCAACTTCATAGGAGTAGAAGCTCCCACCGCGCATATAGCGGTAATGTTGATCGGGATGATCATCGCCCAGCCACTGCCAAACATTTCCGGCCATATCGTAAAGCCCATAGGGGCTGGCAGAATCTAGTGTCTTATAAGTGTTTCCGTCGATTGTATATGTTTGTCCGTTGTAAAATCCTACTGGCGTGGTGTTGCCTAATTTTCCAAACATCTTTTCAAAGAGATCAAATGATGAATAGAAATTAGCATTATTGCCATGGATTTCCTCTCCCCACGGGAACGGCAAACCATCTCCATTAACGATTTCTGTTCCGCGGGCGGCTTTTTCCCATTCCACTTCAAGAGGAAGACGTCCACCGTAGAATTCACAGTAAGCACTGGCACCAAACCAGGTTACCATCGTCATGGGGTGATTGGTATATTCGGGTTTTGGGGCGAATTGTTCTCCATTACGAGTCAACCGCAAACCATCAGAAAAAGGCATGTGTAAATGATCTCCGGCTTTGATCTCTTCTTCATGATGAGCGCCCTGGAACGGGTCGCCGGGGTAATATCCCCCTACACCCTCTTCAGTCCAGATTTCTTCACCGGCCTCAGCGGTAAAATCTCCAATGGTGATAGCTCCGGATGCCAGAGCCGAGTTTAGGTACTCGGCATATTGTGAAACAGTGACGTCCGTGACCATGATTTGATAATCATAATCGATCATAGTGAGATGGCTTTCCTGTCCGTGGGGAAATTCCCCGGCTGGTACAGTGACCCAAGAATCAGGATCAATGCCGGTGTCAACATAAGGCGGAGTAATGCTGCTGATATTAGGGGCGGGTTGGCAAGCTGCTGCTGCCAGGGCAACGAAAAATAAGATTAAGATTAAACGTCTCATTGGGAAATCTCCTCAAGCGTAGCTTTGAGCTCTTCCATCTTTTGTTTACCTTCCTTGAGTTCGGCTTCTGCGTTAGTTCTTTTCTCGTTCAAGAATTCTTTATTCCATTGACCGTTTTTCAAGAACAAGTCATATAAACGCCATCCCATGAAAACAGCCACCAGTACAAGCATAATACCAAGCCCAAAGTCCATCAGCAGCATGGTTGTGTTGACAAGCGATTGTTGGCTGAATTCATCAACGAAAAGTCGTTTCATAGAGAATATCGTCGCGGATGCAAAAGCAATATTAGAGGTGATAATAATCGTCCAACCAAACCATTTCCGCACTTTTCCTTTTAATCCTGACAGATCAGCATAATAAAACAGGATGATTGTGGCAATCAACGCGGCCAGGATATGCCAGTGTCCGGTCAGGGTGATCCGCTCTTCTCTCGCTGGCCAGACCCGGAAGATTTGTTCCAGTCTAACTGCCATGAAGATCCCCACACCGCTCACTGTGAAATTCATAAAGACCATCTGCCAACCAGATCCGAACTTAAGCGGGTCGCGCAGCAGCGCACCCACTTTTTGGAAAAAGGTGGGTTTTTCAATATCAGCGGTTCCGTCTTTGACTAACTTGTCCCAGGAATAAATCACATAAAACAAAGCGGGAAGCATTACCAGGACTGCGCCGACATAGATAATAGTATGGGCCCAGTCCAGCCAAACGACGGACAATGCACCAGCGGTGAGAGTTATAATACCCATATTCATAAGTGGCATGGCCCACTGGTGGAGTTTTCCCTTAAAATCCATCCATCGGCCGACGATCAGGGTGATTGCGACCGCGACCAGAGATACCATAATATGCAGGTGACCAATGATGGCTTTTTGCAGAGCGGAGTGATCCGGTTGGCGGATCAGGTCTTCTGCCAGGAAGGTTTCATGCCCGTTTGACCAAAAGGAACCAGTCACGGCTCCCCAGATTGCAGAAAGTAAAGTGGCAACAGCCATAGTGAAGAATGCCGCCCGTTCCCAATCGAACCCTTTTTTAGTGTGGGCATAAGGGGAATCTTCGGGTAAGTAATATTCCTTTTTCCAGGGCCAGAGGGCTGCAGCCAGCAGGATCCCTGCAAAAAAGACCAGAGATTGCCCGACCAGGAAAAGTCCATGATAGGCATAGTTGTGTCCAAAATATCCGAATAACAAACCGAATATCAAGGCTGTGAGATAACCGACAGTGATGATTCCATTGATCATTACCTGCTCAACCCGTTTCATCGGTACAATTTCAGTGATGAAATAAACTTCGATAGCAAGTATTGTCATCGCTATCGTGTGGTAAAGCATAATGATCCGGCCTTCTCGATCGGCCTGGATTAAATCCATCCCCAGTACTTTTACTGTGATATCCCTCACCCCCCATTCAACCATCGGGCCTGAAAGCGTGCCCCAGATAGCAGTTACCAGAGCAACTGCGGTAATCCCCACCAGGGCCAATCCTCGGGTGGAGGTGAACAAGTAAGTTAAACGTTTTTTAATCGCTTGCATTAGTATTACTCCTACAAAGGGATAAACTGAATATTGTGGGTTGATACATATAAACCTGCGCTGTGTTGTCCGGTCTTAAAGATAACACAGCGCAGAGAATAAGTCTTTATTAAAAGGCAAAATCAGATGGTTTTATTTAGTCTGTTCCAAGGTCTTTCCTGAAGCCGAAGGCGAAAGCCAGGCTCATTAAAAACAGCAATGGTGCCAGGATCATTAAGATGAAATCTTGTGTAAAGATACCTAACAGAGGTTTGCCCGCTATCATGAAGGCCAGGGACATACCGCCAATGCCAATCAATGCACCGCCAACGCCAACCCACCAGAATCCTTTGGCGACATTTTTCTGAAGAATAGGAAGACCAAAGATGATCACCCCGGCCACGCCATGGAACACAGGCACAGCTATGCTCTTGAGAGCCATGCCACCAATGCTTGTGACTGCGATTGTCAGCAATCCCACCAGGGCAAACCAGGAATAATACTTCTTGTAATCGGGTTGGAACTGGTTCATCAATCCCATGGAGATGCCCAGGGGAATCAGGGTTGCTACAGTAAGCACATAGGGAGATGCCAGGATACCCCAGCCAAAGAAGATCAACAGCAGGCCGGATACCAGCAGCACGACAAAGCCCAGCATGTAGTAGACATCATAAAGCGCTTTTTTTGCCTGGTATCGTTTATAGAAATACCAGGTAAGATAAATAGCCGTCAGGCCGGTAAGAAGAAGGATTAAGCCATCAAAGTTTAACATTACGTTTCCCATCAGAATACTCCTTTATAAAGATGATAATAAAATATTGCTGTACGGTTGATAGAATTTTGCTGCTAAAACAATTATAAGGCAGAGTGCTCCTAAGTCTGTGATTTTAGTCACAAATAATTCCTTAATACAAGTGTGGTTCAATAAAAAGAGATCTTTTAATCATTGTCAGGCTGATCAAATTCTATGTATATCAACGAGTATGCTTTTCGTTATAATCATCGGAAGGACGATCAACCGATGTTTTTGACTTTTCTTTCTCGGACGACTTTGGAACAGTAGCCGTTGCCTTTTTTAATGCCTTCTTTTTTTTGTTTTTCTTTTTCCATAACATCTTCCTATAATACATTAATAATTTATAGGAAACGCCTATCAAATATTTTAGCAGGTTGCATCGTCGTGCCCTCAATGAGATAATGGCCATGCGCCCCACTGTAGCTCAATGGCTGAGCGAGTTACTGTTAATAACTTGGTTGCGGGTTCGAATCCCGTCGGTGGGGCACATTTTTATACCGATTTTACAAAACCGTCTGTTACAAAACCGTCTTGACAAGATGTAATCTATTAGATACTATATTGTCAACAGTAACTCGCTCACAAAGCGTTGAGCACACCAAGTTGTAGACAAAAAAGAAGCCCAAGCTTCGCACCAACTTGTCGGCCTCCACCCCTTACGGGGTGGTGTGCTTTAAGGGCTAAGTTTATCATCAAAGCTATCTTATCCCCGCTGTTTTTTTTGGGGCAAATCAAGGTGTTTACGTATTATCATATCAAGCCTTGTTAGTTTCTCGTTCATTACTTGAACATATAATTTATGTTCAGTATTAATAAAATTTCCGGATACTACCGGCATCCTGTCCAAAGTTTTCAACCAGCTTGCTTCTCCAGGCGAAATTAAAGCAAGAGCTTTTAACATTTCTTCATCCCAGTTTTTGTATTCGAAAATTGAATTATTGAGTTCATTTTCTTCTTTGATTTGCCCCAAGCCGTTTCTTACTAACAACACCCTCCGTACGACAGTCAGCTAAGCGTTGAACATCTTTATGGTCTAGAATTTTTCTTCGCTCAACCACAAGATGATATAGTAATATGAGCAAGTACAGTATTAATAAAACAAACAAAGTGTAAAATACAGTAAAAAATCCTTGCTTATAGTAGATGGCAAGTAAAAGCTAATCAAAAACGGATCAAGTGGCTTAAGTACAATTGCAACCAAAATACTTATTATCAACATGATAATATTTTCTCCGCCGACTTGAAAAACAGACGAGTTTGCATTTTTGAATGCCTTACGAAACACGAGAACACCTTCCTTAGCTGTGATGTACTCATATTATATCCTCTCTATATGTGACGAAAGGGGATAATTGCCTAATTTAAATACCAAGGTCTTGTTGGGCGGCCTGATCCGGGGATTACATCACTGGAGTGGCTATTAATTATCGGTGCGGTGTTGCACTTGTTAAGGGTGTTCTTTCCGGGGCGCAAACCCGTTATTTTCAAATCTGAGCTCAGGAGATTTGGATCGACTGGAGAAATTAAGCATCACCAAAGATTATCCAGAGAATCAGTGGATCACACATTATGGATCTGATTGGCCTTACTTGTTTATGATTGAACAAGGCCATGTGACAGCTTTAAAGGAATCTCCAGAAGGGAGAAGCTTGGTGGTCATCACTCTGGAAGAGGGGGAGGTTTTCTGGGGGGTAGGGTTCTTTAAAGAGGGTGTTGGAATGCCGGTTGCCCTGGTCGCAAATCAAAAGACGCGTCTCAGGCTTTGGTCAAGAGAGAAACTACAACCATTTATGATTGACAATGGTCGGTTTACCTGGGATTTGACATAATTGATGGCCGAACGAATGATGCGGGCCAGCCGGATCCTGGAAGAGTTGGCCTTCCAACCTGTGGCAGGCCGCCTGGCGCATATGCTTCTGGAACAATTTAATGATCAATCAGGGGATATCCTGGCCCGGGATCTCACATTGGATGAGATGGCAGCCCGAATTGGATCAACCCGGGAAATGGTTTGCCGCCATTTGTATCATTTTGCTGATCAGGGAGCAATTCATATCAACCGGACGGAGTTTAAAATCACGGATCAAGAGTTATTAAAGAATCTGGCCGGTAAGGGCAAATAACAGCTGGTTCATAAAAATCCGCCTTTGAGAAGAGGCGGATTTTCTTTTTAAATATATCATTTTTTCACTTATTTGTTTTACGCTCTGCCGGATCGAAGAGGTTTAATAATCCCAGGGTTCCCATGTTCGCGAATAACAGGGGTGCCAGGAAGGGAGCTCCCCGGATGAATCTTTCAGCTACGAACTGACTTTTTGATGTTAAATTATCAAGGATATGCAGGCCTGCTCCGATAACTCCGACCAGGATCAATAACCCCATTACCAAAAAATAGATTAGTAAATCACCCCGTTTTGGCTCATCCATCACGGCCATGATCAAGGGAACAATTACACCAAGCACTCCAGCCACTACAGGGACCCAGACCCAGGGATTTTGGAAATTGTTTCTGGCATGATCGAGCACACTGCTGATTAAGGTTGCCAATGTTCCCAGACTGACCATGAGAAAAAAAGCCCTGGTCTTGCTGAAAGGAAGTTGAATGGCTTTTTCCCGAAAGAGGATCAATCGCCCGCTGTTAAGGGGTTCTTCTCTCCAGATCGCGGTAATTCCCAACAAGCCAACCAAGCTGAAAACCAGGGGACCGATTATTGGAGGAGCCCAGATCAGCATCTCTATAGAAATTTTTGAACCGGCTGGACCGGTGGGCAGGATAGCCCTGATAAAATGAAAATAGGTGCCAAGAAACCCCACAATAATACTGAGGATGAAAACAATGTTGGCTATCCAGACAGCTATCTTGCGATTTTTTCCAGCAAACCACCCTGCCAGAAGCAGAAGTAAACCAGCTATCGGTCCGAATAGAATTGGAATCCATTCTCGAAGGACGATGGTCCCGCTCAGCAGGTGGGCCAGGTAAATATCGATGCCCAGGAAAATCTCGTTTATGGCAGCCATTATTAACATCAGCTGATCCCTGGTCAGGGGAATCTTGATTTTAGCCAGCCGGGGGAAGAGGACTTCAAGATAGGCACCCATCTTTTATTGACCCTCCTCGGCCTGTCGAAGTTTTTCATCTACCATTTCCTGGAGCTCAGCCAGGTCATGTAATACTTCATAGGCGCCATGCCATTGAGCATAGTCTGGACCTTGCATCCAAGTTCCGAATTTGGCTGTTCTGCCCCAGTAATGCCAGAGGTTAAAGAATGTGAAATCAATGGGTTCATCAAAAGGTGCTTCAGTCAGCAAACCAGCTTCTTGTAAAGGGGCGATGATTTCCCGGCTTTCTTGGACCCATTCATTGACCCGTTCAGTTGCCTTGTCTGCATCATTATAAAATGTTGTGATGAAATTTTCATTGTGGCATTCGGTACAAACTCCCTGCATGGCTTTCATATTATTTTCCCAATTGGGCCGCCGGGTGCTGACAGGCGCGAAGAGGAACCAGGTTAAACGATCTCCCACATCGTGAGTGGTCGGCTGATTGCCAAATCCGCTCATATGGCAGATGGCACAGGTCGCTGCGGGGAAATCCTCTGTTGTTAATGTTCCTGCTTCAGCATCCCAATGCCAGTTTTCACCCATGGTTGCATAAGCTATGCCGTGGGGTGATTCCTGATAGATTTCAAACTGGGGATGGTCAGGTCCAATATGACAGGCATTGCAGGTTTCCGGTTTACGAACCTGTTCCAGGCTGTATTGATGTCTTAAATGGCATTTCTGGCATTGACCCACCGAACCGTCAGCTGCGGGTCTACCGATATTGTGGCAGACCTCACAGGTAAATTTAGTTAAGTCCGGGCCTTCCATTGCGGCAATCGCATTACGGCTTTTATCGGGAGAAAATTGACCTTCGGGTATTGACTTATAAGCAGCCAGGTGCTCTGCTGAGAGATTTTGTGATCCAAAGACGGCAACATAGGCCGGTAGGCCGTGCCGGCTCAGGCTAAATTCAGCCACCTCTTGCTCATGGCATTCCTGGCACGTAGCTGCGGTGGGTGCAGCCAATACATAAGATCCCTCATGTTCGATCGCGGCAGGATAATCATCGGATACTTCATGACAATCACGGCAGGAGACTTCAGCAGCAGCCATTGTGCTGAAGGAATATTGTTGAACAATACCGGGCGTTTCATCCCGGTGACAGGTCACACAATCGTCCTGGCTGGTCGCCAGGGCATCCAGGGGTTCTTCAGAGACAGATAGTTCAAGCAGTGATTGATTTATTACGAGCAAGACCAAACCCAATCCTATCAGGACTACAATGGATACCAACCCGATAATCCATAACTTTGAAAATCCGATAGACGTGTTATTAGATTTACCCATTCCACCCTCCCATGAAGTTAATTAAAAGGCCTTGAATCTCAGTACTGAAATAAATAAAGGCTAGTCTCGAGCACCGATCTTAAATATAAGAAGGGATCAGGACTTGTTATTTGATTATACTTTTACTCTGAATACTTGCCCGGTTTAAATGTGCGGACATTCTTAAATGGTTTTACCTGGGCACCAACATTATTTTTGAGGATCTGTCCGGATACATGCATGAGGGTATCATGATCAAAGTGGGGAAGTTTTGTCATACTGGCCAGGCAAGGATAATGGTGGTGAAGTAACCCAACCTTCTCCTCGGCTTCATCAGTGGACAATCCAATTAACCCCTCAGCTGCAAATCGGGCACAACCACAAACCGCATCCCTGACTACCCTGGCGGCAGAAATGGTTCTGGACTCTTCGTCGATTTCCAATTCCAGTTCGGGTTTACCAAAGAACCTGGCAAATTCCGACACCAGGGAATTCTCATAATCTGCTGTTTCAAAGCGGGTGACACCATAAGAGTTATCCGTCAGTGAACAGAGTGGTTTAGGAGTGACACAGGCCACGTTCATATTCTCCAACCAGCCGTGAAGCTGCCGGTCCAATCCCCGGGGAAGCCAGCTCTCATCATCCACCGCAACCAGGACAGCTTTCGCGCCAGTTTTTGAAGCAATTTCAGGCAATAGCTCTGCAGCGCCCTTATGCTCTGCAAAAGATAAGATCAAGTCAGCTGGAGCCATTTCGTCCGGTAAAAAATCATCTGGATCATCAATGAAAGGTGGAAATACAGGAGGGGCCTGCCAGGCATTAATTTCCCAATTATCGGGACCATGTTCCTTGATATTCCGGACGTGCCTTTTTCCATATTCTCCTGATATTATGGCGAGAATTTTCATTATTCAACTCCTGTTCCAACTATTAAAGAATCATTGTAAGAAGCATCAGGGTTTCTTGTTTGGCATGGATGCTGTGAGAGAGATTGGCCGGTAGGCGAATCCAGGTTCCTTCCCGGGCGATTTGATGTTCTTCGCCGAGCACAACCTGGGCTTCTCCTTTAATAAATTGCAATATGGCAGGAACCGAGGCAGTGTGTTCAGATAATTCCTGACCGGGCTGAAAACCAAACAGAATTGTTTTTATGGTTTTGTCCTGGTAAATTGTCCGGCTGAGAATACTGTCGGGGGGGAACGAATCTACCAGATCTTCCAGTTGTTCAATAAAGACCAAATCATCAGTCATAGTTCACCTTCCAGTGGTTGGGTTTGAATGTGTGGATGGGGGGCGTAAATCGCACCTGCCCTGATGCGATTATTGTACACCAGACTGTAAATTGAGGATGTAACTGTAGTTACAGTTCGTACTTGTACATTAAAAGTCGAGTTCCTTCCGGTTCTTGATTTTATTGATAGCATTTTGTACAATGAAATAAGACAAGAAAATACTCATTATAGATAACCTGAACATCGTTTTACTCCAGGGAGCAAGTCATGGATACCGACAAAGTTGATATCATCAAGGTCTCAGCGACGTCCCGAACCTCAGCTGTAGCGGGGGCTATTGCAGGAATATTTCGCGAGCGAGAATTTGTAAACGTTCAGGCCATTGGTGCCAGCGCGGTGAATCAAGCTGTTAAAGCCCTTGCCCTTGCTCGCAATTACCTGGCTGAGGATGGATACGAAATTGTCAGCTTTCCCGAATTCGTTGACGTAGAAATTGACGGCAATGTTCGGACAGCTATCAGATTGAGTGTATTTTCTCGATAACAATCCGCAGCCGGGTTGCTGAAATCCCAATTCTCGTTCCGAACATAGCTCTCGGAAAGTGATTCGATTTACATGAATCAGGATTGTTCCTGTTGTTTTTCTTCCCTCTCACTAAAGTAGTTTAGAAATTTGCCTCCGTTAATCCTGCGTGGTAGAATCAAAGTGAAAGTAATTGTCCAGGATCCGTCCTTAAGGAAAGCCTGCGGATGGGCTTTGGCGTCGATTTTGGGCTCGGCAAAACAAGTTTATAAAATACAATGGAGCCGAAGATTAGGAGAGTGGCACATATGAATTCCCAGGTAAGTACCTTCACCACTAAAAAAGGTTTAGCCCAGATGTTGAAGGGCGGTGTGATCATGGATGTCGTTACCGCTGATCATGCCAAGATCGCAGAAGACGCTGGGGCAGTTGCCGTGATGGCCCTGGAAAGAGTTCCGGCAGATATCAGGGCTGATGGTGGCGTAGCCCGGATGAGCGATCCTGAATTAATCATCCAGATTATGGAATGTGTGTCTATCCCCGTGATGGCCAAGGTACGCATCGGCCACTTCGTGGAAGCGCAGATCCTGGAATCGATGGAAGTTGATTATATTGATGAATCCGAAGTGTTAACACCAGCAGATGAAGCGTATCATATCTACAAACATGCGTTTAAGACGCCCTTTGTCTGCGGCTGCAGGAATTTGGGTGAAGCGTTGCGAAGGATCGGCGAAGGTGCTGCTATGATCCGCACCAAAGGGGAAGCTGGTACAGGGGATGTGATTGAAGCAGTCCGTCATGCCAGAGCTGTGCTGGGCGAAGTTAAAAAATTAGTCAATATCCCTGAAGAAGAGCTGATGACATACGCCAAGAATATTGGCGCACCTTATGAATTAGTTATAGAAACCCGTAAACTTGGCAAATTGCCGGTTGTAAATTTTGCTGCGGGCGGAATCGCCACACCAGCAGATGCTGGATTGATGATGCAGCTGGGAGTTGACGGGGTATTTGTCGGATCGGGAATATTTAAATCTGGAAACCCGGCGAAAAGGGCAGCGGCCATTGTGAAGGCAGTGACCCATTTCGAAAATCCAGAGATACTTGCAGAGGTAAGCAGGAATCTGGGCGAACCCATGGTGGGCCGCAATGTGTCAGACCTAGCAGATAATGAACACCTCGCCGACAGGGGGTGGTAGCCACAGGCTCATTATTGAAATAGCGAAATGACAAAAATATCATCTCTGCCAGTTCTTCATCCCGATCAGCTCAAAATAGGTGTGCTGGCATTGCAGGGGTCATTTCAGGAGCACCTGGCAGTTTTGGAAAAAATTGGAACAAAGACTTTTGAAATTCGTTTACCAGAACAGCTCCAGGATATTGATGGCTTGATCATTCCAGGCGGGGAATCAACAACAATAGGCAAATTGCTGGTTGATTTTAAACTCCTAGAACCACTAAGAAAATTTGGCAAAAATAAAGCTCTCTGGGGCACATGCGCCGGGGCAATTTTGTTATCCAAAGACGCCCAAAGGACGCAGCCGCTGTTGGAGTTAATGAATATCACAGTGGATCGTAATGCCTTTGGTAGACAAATTTCCAGTTTTGAAACCTTCCTGGATATACCTGCCCTGGATCAAATCAGCCCCGGGTTAACTAAATTCCCCGGAATTTTTATCCGGGCGCCCTTGATTAATACAGTAAGTGGAGAAGCACAGTCACTTTCAGCTTTGCCAGATGGAAGAATAGTGGCTGCTCGGGAAAATCACCTACTGGCCACTGCATTTCATCCAGAGCTGACGGACGACGATCGAATTCACAGGTATTTTTTACACCAGGTTCAACAGAGCATTAATAACTGAGATCAGGTTAACATGGCGCGAGCGCTTGCATGGAGAGATCTACCAGCCTTACCCCGTTTCCAGAAACAGAAGTTGTTTTTGGATAATGCTCTTCGCTTAACTTACAACCCCGGCTTGTTTTCCAGTTCGTTGTTATCCATTCTGACTTCATCGAGCGGATTCTGTACTGTTATTGAACCGATTGAATCTAGCCGATATCCATTTTTAATTGGTCAGGTTGTACATGCACCCGAGGGTCAAACTGCCAGAGTTGCCTTGCTTGCCCCCGGGGATCAGGATTATCAGGGATTTACAAATCTCCTGGAGTATTTGATATCCACGGTTGGAGAACAAGGCGCTCTTCAGATCCTGGCTGAAGTTGACAGAAACTCCCTCGAAGAATCCATCCTTTCACGAGTAGGTTTCCGCCCCTACGCTGAACAACAAATTTGGAAACTGCCCCGCAAATTTTTCTATGAGACAGGGAAAAAGGCCTGGGTTCCCATAACCAGATCTGATGTCGATCAGGTCATCTCAACCTACCAGAGATTTGTCCCGCCTCAGGTCCAACGGGTGGAAGATCCACCTCCATTAAACACTCTGCAAGGGCTGATATGCTGGAAGGAAGGAAAAATAGCTGGAATTGCATTAACAAGCTTTGGTCCTAGGGGCATCCTGGTAGACCTTGTCATTGAACCCAATCTGGATGAACTGGATGATTATTTAGGCACTTTATTCTTTCATCTTCCTTGTCGAAACACCAGGGATATCTTCTTGAGGATCAGATCCTATCAGCAGCGGATAGCTGCAGTTTTGGAAAGAACTGGTGCGGTTGCCGGACCGGAACAAAATGCTGTGGTGAAAAGACTGGCTGTCCACTATAATGCCAAACAAACCTTCAGAGTGCAAGGTTTTAAAAACCAGCCAGATATAACAACTCCGATATCAAACACTAAGGTTAAGAATTAGAGTTATGTCAAACCAAAGAATCACAGACAATTTGGATTCGTTGTTTGAGGTTTTACCTCAAGAAATTACAAAATCCATCACTAATGAGAAGAATAATGCAGACCTTATTGAGGTAATCCTTGATCTGGGTAGGGTCCCAATCGCGAGATTCACGGAAGAGGAACTGGAATTAACCAATGCCGAGGTCACCAGGGATGATCTGGATTATGTTGTCAATCGCATTGGTGTTTTTGATGGAGACAACAGAGCTGGCTTGGAACGCACACTTCATAGAATTGCAGCAATTCGTAACAAAACAGGTGACATTGTTGGACTAACCTGCCGGGTCGGTCGGGCAGTATATGGAACGACGGATATTGTTAAGGATTTAATTGAAAGTGGAAAGAGCCTGCTAATCCTGGGCCGTCCTGGTATTGGAAAGACAACTATGCTCCGGGAAGCGGCCAGAATACTGGCAGAAAATAAAAGAGTGGTTATTGTCGATACATCAAATGAAATTGCAGGAGATGGTGATGTTCCCCATCCCGCAATTGGAAAAGCCCGACGCATGCAGGTGGCTAAACCTTCTCAGCAACATGAGGTTATGATCGAGGCTGTTGAGAACCATAACCCAGAAGTGATCGTTATTGACGAGATTGGCAGGGAATTGGAAGCCCAGGCAGCCCGTACGATTGCGGAACGGGGAGTTCAGCTGATCGGAACTGCTCATGGAAACACTCTGGAAAACCTTTTGATCAATCCCACTCTGGCGGATCTGGTAGGAGGAATAGAATCCGTCACATTATCTGATGAGGAAGCCAAACGCCGGGGCACACAGAAGACAGTTCTTGAGCGGCGTTCAAATCCCACTTTTCATGTACTGATTGAAATTCAAACCCGGGACAGCCTGGCTGTTCATCAAGATGTAGCAACCGCTGTAGATTTCCTGCTCCGGGGTGGACTCCTGGTGCCGGAAGTGCGTACCAGGGATGCTGATGGTGAGATAAAAATTAAAAAGACACCCACCCGGCCAGTGATGCAGAGCGTCGGCACTGATCCACGTCCGGAGCGTGACTTTGCGGTTGAAGCACCAGACTGGCAGGTTGACCATGACAGCTTGGACACTCTGCCAATATTTACCTATGGGGTTGCCAGGGACCGCATGTTAAAGGCAGCCAAGAACCTGAATGTTCCTGTTTCTATAGAGAAACATGTCAAGGATGCCCGGATTGCAGTAACTCTAAAACATCATTACCGTGATAACCCAAAATCAATTGCTGAGGCAGAAGAACTTGGCCTGCCTATATATGTGCTGCGATCAAACACAGCCAAGAGAATGGAACACTTATTAAAGGATGTGTTTAATCTCAAGAATGGACCTCTCTCAAAATCCGATGAACAGGCATTGCAGCAAACCCAGGGAGCTATCCAGGCAGTAATTAATGGGGAACGGTGGATCGAACTCCCTTCTGCTTCCTCGTATATCCGCCGTCTTCAACACCAGATGGTGAACCAGGCCAATCTGGTTTCTCATTCCTACGGAAGAGATCCCAACCGCAGGGTAAGGGTCTTTCGCGAAGAAACCTAGCTTTAATTGGTCCTGATTTTATTCAGAAAATCATCCAGGTTTATTATGAATGTCACAAGAGGAATATTTATCACATTTGAAGGTCCGGACGGAAGTGGTAAAACCGGACAAATGGATATATTGGTCGATGAGTTCATTAAGCAGGGTTATCCAATTCTGAGGACCAGGGAGCCTGGTGGAACATCCATCGGTGATCAAATCAGGGCAACGTTATTGGATCTTAAGAACACCTCAATGGTGGATCGAGCAGAAGCCTTGTTATATCAGGCTGCCAGAGCCCAGCTTGTAGACGAGAAAATAAAACCCCATTTGGCCGGAGGGGGAATTGTTATGTGCGACCGTTATGCCGATTCAACGCTTGCCTATCAGGGATATGGGCACAGAAACACGGTTGAATCCTTGCAGGGTATCATCCACTATGCAACCGGAGGACTGATCCCGGATTTAACCATCTTGCTTGATCTGGCACCTGAGGTTGGCCTGGAACGCCGCCTGGCTGATGGCGGCTTGAATCGCCTGGACGCTTATGATATTGAATTTCATCACCGTGTGCGAGCAGGATACCTGGAGTTGATGAAAGCAAATCCAGATCGCTGGGTAATGATTGACGCCAATCAAGATTTTGATCAGGTTCAATCAGAAAT
>CAYUXO010000006.1:0-53841 GCA_964448865.1 uncultured Anaerolineales bacterium | reverse complement strand
GAGTCATCAAACGCATCACCCAGAGACTTAATCCCCGTATTGCGCGCGTGGTAGCACTTGCAACTCCATCAGACAGAGAAAAACAACAATGGTATTTTCAACGGTATGTCCCTCACCTGCCATCGGCAGGGGAAATGGTCCTGTTTGACCGCAGCTGGTACAACAGAGCCGGTGTAGAAAGAGTGATGGGTTTTTGCACAGACGATGAATACCGGGATTTTATGCGCACTTGCCCTGAATTTGAACGAATGCTGGTACGTTCGGGAATAAAATTGATCAAATACTGGTTTTCAGTCAGCGACGAAGAACAGGAACGGCGTTTCCGGATTCGCAATACGGATCCAACCAGACGCTGGAAATTAAGCCCGATGGATTTGGAATCCCGTACCCGCTGGGTTGAATATTCCCGGGCTAAAGATGCCATGTTCATGTATACTGACACAGAAAAAGCCCCCTGGTATGTGGTGGATGCCAACATCAAACGCCATGCCAGGTTGAACTGCATCAGCCATTTTTTGAGTTTAATTGATTATCAAGATCTCACACCGGATCCCATTAAGCTTCCTCCCCGGCAGCAGGACCCTGGTTATAAACGGCCTCCCATAACCAGCCAAAAATGGGTCCCGGCAATATACGGTGAAAACTCTTATGTTGAATCCTGATCATTGATCCGATCTTCCGAGATAGAAAATGACACTTTCGATCCCGTGCCTATCATGATGATGATTGGCCGCTTATTTGCCAGATCCACGACCTTGCCCGGCCGGATGAACTGCGCGGTTCCTGTGATCCACGGGCCTTTGTTCCCATCGAGCGAGACCAGGAGGTTGAACACCTTCGTTTATGTCAGAAACAGGTCGCGATCATGAATGACCAGATCGTCGGTTTTGTAGGCATCCATGAGGGTTACTTAGGCTGGTTATATGTCCACCCTGATCACTACGGCATGGGAATTGGCCGTAAACTTCTTCAGACGGGCTTAAAACTCATCAACGGTAATGCCTGGACCATTGTCCTGGCTGGGAACACACGAGCAATTGATCTTTACCAAAGTGAAGGTTTCAGCGAGATAAATTGGTACAAGAGCGATAATGCTGGATATGCCTGTACATGTATTCGCCTGGAAACAAAAAACTGATCTCTTACAAAACCTGATCCAAGTTCAAACCACCTTATCAGATTCCCTCGGGTGAATTTGCGATACCATCATACCTGATAACATCAACAGGCAACCCAGAATAATCCGTGGTGAGAGTAATTCCCCCAGTATCAACCAACCTAAAAATACAGCAAACACAGATTCAAGGCTGAGAATAATAGCAGCGTGGCTGGGTTTGGCATTACGTTGGGCAACTATCTGAAGAGTATAGGCAATGCCAATTGAAATGACTCCCCCGTATAAGATTGGCATTACAGCTGAAATAACCTGGGAACTAACAAAGGGCTCTCTGGCGAAACCCACTGCAAAACTTATCATAGATGTGAAAATCGATTGAACAAATGAGAGTTGGATCGGATCAATCCTGGGAGAAAAACGGGCTATGAATTGAACATGGAATGCCCAGAAAAATGCTCCGATCAATACCATGCCATCACCAGAGGCGATATTTAAGCCTTTAGTAGCACTGAGCAGATACAATCCGATTACAGCCAGTACTGCGCCTAACCAAGTGCTAATTGGAGCTTTATCCCCCCATATTATTCCCAGGAGGGGAACAATGATCACATACAATCCTGTGATGAAACCAGCTTTTCCAGCTGTTGTATACACTAAACCAAGTTGCTGAAAAGTAGCTCCGAAAAACAACAGCAATCCCGCTGCGCATCCAATTAATAAGATTTGTTTCGTGCTTGCGGGGGATTCATCAACTCTCTTTCTCCGTAAGAAAATCACCGGGAGTAGAGTCAGTCCACCTATCAGAAACCTGAAGCCATTAAACATAAAGGGACCGATTACCTGCATTCCAAGACGCTGGGCAACAAATCCCCCACCCCAGATGACAGCGGTGAGCAGTAAAAATAAATTCGCCTGGGTTGATTTTGATTCCATAGTTTCTGCTAAAATCTTTAAATATATTTTTACCCAGTATACCCTAAGAACAAATTCCCACTGGAATAATAATTCACTGTAATATCGGAATCAGGTTTTTTAGCGTATACTGTTCGATAAGCAATTGAGGGTAACCAGCCAGGGAGAAAGTTATGACAGTAATTGATCAAATACATCAACATCGTTCAATTCGTAAATATAAACCGGACCCTATCCCCGATGGAATCCTGTCTGAGATTCTGGAAGCGGGAATGCGTACCTCCTCTTCTGGTAATATGCAAACCTATTCTATAGTGGTCTCAAGGGATCCTGTTATGAAAGAGAAGCTTCTGGAACCCCACATGGGGCAGAGTATGGTTGTGGACGCTCCAGTTTTTCTAACTTTTTGCGCAGATTTCCATAGAATGCGCCGCTGGTTGAAACTAAGCCAGGCTCCAGACAATTTTGATAATTATTTCAGTTTTATGATCGGGGCAATTGATGCTATCCTGGTCTCTCAAACTGTCGCACTGGCTGCTGAATCAAAAGGACTGGGCCTTTGTTATGTTGGCAGCACTCTTGCCAACGCAGATCAAATCGGGAATATCCTTGATCTACCTCCCAATGTTGTCCCGGTTGTAGGTTTTTCCCTGGGATATCCTGCAGAACAACCGGCTCTTCGAGACCGGCTTCCTGCTTCTGGTTTAATCCACTGGGAACGTTATCAGCATTATACGGACAACACTATCCTGGATATTTATAAAGATCGTGAAATCAAAGGTTGGGATCGTTATATGAAGTCCAAGTGGTTAAGAGATGAGGCAGAAAACAGCGGGGTGGAAAATCTGGCTCAGTTGTACACTATTGTGAAATACACCCAAGATAGTCATCAGGAATTTTCAAACTCATTTCTTCAATATCTGTCTATCCAGGAATTCATGAACAATCTCCCCTAAGAGCGGAGGCAGCTCAAATCATACAGAATGGTACAATGACACCATTGGTATCCGGAGAATATATATAAGGGGGCAAGAGATATCAAGACGGATGGATAGCAGGAGGATGATATGAATCGACTAAATGATAAAAAGATCGCAATTATCGGTTGTGGAAACATGGCTGGAGCTATGATCGGTGCTCTGCTCCGCAAGGAAGAATTAACACCTGGGCAAATTACAGCAAGTGATCCATTCCAAGAGCAACTTGACAAGATCTCACAAAAATATTCTATAGAGATAACTAATAATAACGCGGATGCTGTAAACTCCGCAGATATTGTTATCCTGTCAGTCAAACCACAAATACTTCCTGCAGTTCTCGAAGAGTTAAAAGGGAAAATCCCTTCTGGGAGTCTGGTATTTTCGATTGTCGCTGGCATGCCTATTTCCAAGATCAAGAAGGGATTAGCGCACAAAGCTGTTATCAGATCAATGCCCAACACACCCGCCCAGATCAGTGCGGGCATGACAGTCTGGACAGCGTCAGACGCTGTCACAGAGGAACAGCGAACGGATGCCATAGTGATCCTGGAAGCTATGGGCGCTGAACTATTTGTTGAACATGAAGATACTCTAAATATGGCAACAGCAGTAAGCGGAACCGGTCCAACTTATGTATTTTTACTGGCAGAGTCTCTGGTAGACGCTGCGGTTCACCTGGGTTTTTCCAGACGTGATGCCCGATTAATTGTGCTGGAAACTTTAAAGGGTTCGGTTGATTTTGCCCAGCAATCTGACTTGCATCTGGCGCAACTCAGAAATATGGTCACGTCTCCGGGTGGGACCAGCGCCGAGGCCATCTACCAGCTCGAAAAGGGCGGCCTCCGTACGATCGTATCAAAAGCTGTCTGGGCTGCTTACCAGAAAAGCAAGCTTTTAGGTAAAAAAGCTGAAGACCCGCCGGATTCTCCCCTGCAGGTCGAGAGCTAAAGTTAGTATATACTCAAATTATCTTATTTGCGCTTTTTCCGGCTTCTAGCCGCCCCGCCGCCGCTGCCGCCAAAGGTAATTGATGCTCCCATAAGGAATCCGAAGGTATACCATCCTCCATTATTATGGACTTCGTACACATAGACAGATTTTGAGAATAATGAAATGATGAATGTGAAGGGGGAAATCAATCCATGCCAAATTCCTTTCCAGAATCCTGCCACTTCCCCATCCTCGTCAGGTGTATTGCGAAGTTCATTTGGCCCTGCTGCGCAGGCACTCAGTAAAAAGAGGATGCTCATCAAGATAATCACAAAAGTTATTTTTTTCATAGCGGTATTCTCCTTTTTCTAAAAGAAACATACGTGAGAAATGAGATCCAGTTGTATAAAAACAGACCAATGATCGAAAATAAAACTGATATTCAGCTGCTAGTGAACTACCTTCAAGTATAATACAGCTAAGATGACAACAAAACACTCCTCTCTCGTGATCGGTATCGCCGGTGGAACAGGATCCGGAAAAACCACAATTGCTGACTACATCCTAAAAACAGTGGGAGCAGAAAAGATCGCTTTTTTCCCTCATGACGCATATTATCGGGAATTGCATGGACTCTCTCAGGAAGAACGTTCCCAGGTAAATTTTGATCATCCATCCTCCCTAGAAACTGAACTTCTGATTGACCATATTAACCAGCTGAGAAATGGAGAATCGATTGATCTCCCAACATACGATTTCACAAACCACTGCCGGACAGGAGAAACTAAAATAATCGAACCTCAGCCAATCCTGATGGTGGAGGGTATCTTGATTCTGGCTGAACCTGATCTAAGAGAGTTATGTGACCTGAAGATATATGTTGACACGGATGCGGATATCCGTTTTATAAGACGCCTGAAGAGGGATATCGAAGAGCGCGGCCGCACTACTCAAAGCGTGATCAAACAGTATCTGGAAACAGTTCGCCCGATGCATTTGGAATTTGTTGAGCCATCCAAGCGTTATGCAAATGTGATTATTCCAGAGGGAGGATATAACCACGTTGCCCTGGATTTAATAGTAGCCCGTATTGACTCAATGCTTCAGGAATAACCAGTATGACTGACATCCAGAACATAGATCTCTATCTTGAATCCCAGCTCGAAGCAAGTCTTTCTGAACTAAAAACATTTTGCTCACAGCCTAGTATTGCGGCCCAAAACATAGGCATGGATGAGTCTTCCCAAATGGTATTGGCCATGCTGGAATCCAGAGGGTTTTCCGGCAAGATCTACAAGACTGAAGGGTATCCCGTAGTGGTTGCTGAGCGTAAAGGGCTGGTTGATAAAACTCTTTTATTTTACAACCATTACGATGTTCAGCCCCCTGAACCGCTTGACCTCTGGACCTCACCCCCTTTTGAACCCCAGGAACGGGATGGAAAAGTGTTTGGCAGGGGCATCAGTGATGATAAAGGCCATTTCACAAGCCGCCTCTTTGCTATAGATGCCCTGCTGCATGAAAATGGAGAATTGCCCTGTAATATAAAATTCATCCTTGAAGGCGAGGAGGAAATTGGCAGCGTTCACCTCCCGGATTTTATAAAAAATCATCAGGACTTATTGAGCGCTGATGCCTGCATCTGGGAGTTTGGCGGTGTAGATCACAGAGACGTTCCTATGCAATATCTGGGTCTCAGGGGTATATGTTATGTAGAATTATCAGTGACAACTGCTCAGATGGATGTTCACTCAGGATTGGGCGGATCGATCTTCCCCAATGCAGCCTGGAGGTTGGTCTGGGCTTTAAATTCGCTGAAAAACTCCCAGGAGAAAATTCTCCTGCCTGGTTTTTACGATGATGTAGTGCCCCCCACAACCAGAGATATTGCAATGCTTGCCGCACTGCCTCCAGTGGCAGAAGAATACAGGTCCAGGTACGGCATTAATGAATTCCTCAAAGATTATCCTGATGAAACAGAATTAAAGCTTGCCAGCGTATTTGAACCGACCTGCACCATATGTGGTTTAACGTCAGGTTACCAGGGTAAAGGATCAAAAACAGTGCTTCCTGCCCAAGCCTCGGCCAAAGTGGATTTTAGGTTAGTTCCCGATCAAAAACCCCGGAAGGTCCTGGAACAATTGCGAAGCCATCTTGATGAAGAAGGATTTTCAGACATTAAAATTGAATTTTTTGGGGGAGAGCCAGCCGCCCGGACAGATCCTGATCACCCATTTGTAAAAATGGTAGTTGAAACTTCCACAGAAGCCTTTGGGCAGCAAATGGAACTGGTTCCAATAGTGGGAGTTTCTGGACCAAATTACGAGTTTGTCCACACATTAAATCTGCCAGTTGTTACAACCGGGATTGGATACCCAGGCGGCAATGCCCATGCGCCAGATGAGAATATCAGAATCGACCTCTATCTGAAGGGCGCCAAACATGTCGCAAGGATCATCCAGGCACTTGGACAATCATAAATATTTTTATTATTGATATTTAGTCATAATCGGGCAGGAAATCTTGCCATGATACAGGAAAAGTATGTCAAAAAAAACCTTGGTAGCGCTTGATATAGAAACAACAGGTCTAGACGCTAAAAATGATCGGATCATCGAAATTGGCGCAGTCCGTTTTTCAAACTCTGGCGACCAGGAAGAATTCTCCACTCTGGTAAACCCCGGCGTCAAGATCCCCCGCTTTATAACAGAACTAACAGGGATCAGTGACGATATGGTACGGGGGGAGAAGATCCCTTTCATTGAAGATGCCATTAATCAGTTGATTGATTTTGTTGGAGATGCACCTGTTATTGGGCATAATGTCAAATTTGATCTGTCTTTCCTTCGGGCTGCAGGCGCTCTTAAAAAGAACCAATCTATTGATACCTATGAAATGGCGGCAGTGGTCCTGCCTTCCGAGGGACGCTATAACTTAAGGGCACTAGGACAGGTTCTTGAAGTCCCTATGAAAGCTACCCATCGAGCTCTGGATGATACCAGGGTGACCAAGGTTATTTATCAGCGAATGTATCGGAAGATCCTGGATCTTCCTCTCCCCCTGTTGGGTGAGATCGTCAGGTTAAGCAAGAATACCGGTTGGGGCGGAACCCTGCCGTTTACCTGGGCGCTTCAGGAAAAAGGATCCGGAAAAAACATTGAGGCTTATCAAAATCCCATCTTAACACAACCTCCTCCCAACGAGCTTGATCCACTCCAGCCGGCAGCTTCCCTGAAAATCCTCGATCCTGAAGAAGTCTCTGCCATCCTGGAACCGGGGGGGCCTTTTCAAAAATCATTCCCCGAATACGAACACCGTTCAGAGCAAGTAGAGATGCTCCGGTCAACTGCCCGGGCAATCTCTGATGGAAGACATTACCTGATAGAAGCTGGCACAGGAATAGGAAAATCCCTGGCATATTTAATTCCTGCGGCATTATGGGCCACAAAGAATCAACAACGGGTTGTCATTTCAACCAATACCATAAATCTTCAGGATCAGTTGATCAGCAAAGACATTCCCCTGCTCTTGGAAACTCTTGATCTCAATTGCCGGGCATCGGTCTTGAAAGGCAGATCGAATTATCTCTGCCCTCATCACCTCGAAACACTGAGGAAAAGCAAACCAAAAAATCCGGATGAAATGCGGGTGGTTGGGAAAATCCTGGTCTGGTTGGAAACCAGCCAAACCGGTGATAGAGGTGAGATTAACCTTAATGGTCCCAGGGAGCGCAGAATCTGGAATCGAATATCTGCAGAACACGAAGATTGTTCTACTGAAGGCTGCCTGAAGAGAACCGGAGGCCGCTGCCCCTTTTACCGCGCCAGGCAGGATGCCCACTCTTCCCACCTGATCATTGTCAATCACGCCCTCTTGTTGGCAGATGTAGCAACTGGAAATCGGGTCCTTCCAGAATATGACACACTGATTATCGATGAAGCCCACCATCTTGAAAATGCGACAACAAGTGCCTTAAGTTTTTACACATCTCAATCCTTACTTAGAAGATCTTTACGGGTTCTCGGGGATGAAAAGAAAGGCATACTGAAGTGGATTATCGCCCTCGGCGAAGAAACGTTATCTCCTGCTGACAATGCTGCCCTCAATCAATTAGTACAATCAATCATTTCCCGGTCCTTCAAATCAGAAAGCAGGATGGATGAGGTGTTCCGGATCATGCAGGGTTTCCTACATCGCTCTCGGGGAGGAAGACCACAAAGCCGATATACCCAACAATTGCGGATCACGCCGACTACCCGCCTCCAGCCTGACTGGGATGAAATTGAAGTTGGATGGGACCAAGCCCGCCAATCACTTCATGGACTTCTGGAAGATATTCAAAAACTCTGGGAATCCATCAGCGGGATTTTAAAATCCAAGGAAGCTGATGAAGGTCAATTCGAAGCTATCCTCAATGATCTCCGGGAAATATCCAGGGAATTATTTGAAATGTATGAAAATATCGATAACCTGGTATTTCAACCAGATCCCAATATGATTTACTGGATCGAATCCCCACCCCAAAATCCTGCGATTGCTATCCAGGCTGCTCCACTACATATTGGTAATCTCATGGAGCAGTATATCTGGTTTGAAAAAAGATCTGTGATTTTAACCTCGGCAACCCTCACGACAGCAGGTAGTTTCAATTACATCCGCGACCGGCTGCAGGCGGATGATGCCGAAGAATTGGCCTTAGGATCCCCTTTTGATTATCAGAATGCTGCGTTACTCTACCTTGTGGAAGACATACCGGAACCTTCAGATTTTAAGGGTCATCAGCTATATATCAATAAAGGATTGATCGATTTATGCAAAGAGATAGGCGGCCGGACAATGGTTTTATTTACATCCTACAGCCAGCTGCAAAAAACTGCCAATGCTATCACCGGTCCATTAGCACAAGAAGGAATCATTGTATATGAACAAGGCAGCGGACCAAGCCCTCATACATTGTTAAAAAGCTTCCGGCAAGCTGAACAAGCTGTGCTGCTGGGAACACGGGCGTTCTGGGAAGGAGTTGATATTCCAGGACAGGATCTCTCTGTTCTCGTAATCGCCAAACTTCCATTTCAGGTCCCATCTGACCCCATAGTCTCTGCCAGGTCAGAAACCTATCAGGATTCCTTCCAAGAGTATATGCTTCCGGAAGCAATTCTCAGCTTCAGACAGGGTTTTGGCCGACTGATCCGGACCAAGCGTGATGTAGGAGTTGTGGCCATATTCGACAAACGCTTAATTAATAAAAGCTATGGTCCCCTGTTTTTGAGCTCATTACCAAACTGCACTATTCAACATGGTTTTCTCGCAGACCTGCCGAAAACCGCTAGTCGCTGGTTAAATATCTGACCTTTTATCTTTCACCGCTTGTAATCATCCAAAATTTTTGTTATATTGAGATTAGAGGCGGCCCAAGAATCTTCATAACCATTCCCATTTCTAAAATGATCATCCGGCACAAAAACCAAGCCTGCCTGGGCAGTATGCCGTCTCACTATCAGTCCAAGCCAATCTGGAATTTCTTTTTTCCTAGAGGAGGTGTCGTATGGCTAGATATAAAGATACTCTCTGGTGTGACGGGTGCGGAATCGAGGTTTGCTGGGAGCCGGTGGAGAAAAATCGCCTATTCTTTTGCTGCCAAAATTGTTTAGATGGTGAAAAGTGCGAATGCGAGGTCAATGAAGAGGATTACCAGCTAGAGGATCAAGCGATCACTTTGGATGTGCAATCAACAATCCACTAAGGATCTGAGGGCTGCTTTTTTCACCAGCCCAACAATAAATCTTCCCCCAAAATGATGATTCATCTCAGGCAGAATTAGCCAAATCAACCTTCAGAGGTTTCTTCGTCTTGAATATCGCTATCAATGTCCTGATCAGAACTCTCTTCTCCTGGCTCACCTGAAACCACAACAGAGACTTCTTCAACCGCTACCTCAGATTCACCCACGTCAGATACATCCACATCTGGAATTGATCCGTCTTCGATCTCAAATTGTTCCTCTTGTTCAGCGTCAAGACGATCGCCTTCAAGAACATCTTCCAGGTTCATCATCCATTCCATTTGTTCAGAGACAGGGACCCTTCGCATACTCAGTGAAACTCGTTCCCGTTTGGGATCAATACTCATGATCTTTACAAGCACAGGATCACCTTTTTTTACTGCTGATTTTGGATCTTCAATATTAAGGTATCCAATTTCGCTGATATGGACCAGGCCTTGTAAACCTTCCTGGATTTCCACGAAGGCGCCAAACTCAAGGACAGAAACAATTTTTCCTTCAACAAGATCGCCGATGTGATACTTTTCAGCCAATTCCAACCAAGGGTTTGGAAGCAATATTTTTCGGCTGAGATTAACCCTTTCCTTGTCTTTGTCCACGCCGACAACTTTAACTTCAATTTCATCACCAATTTTAAATAACTTTGAAAGATCAGTTAACCGTTCCCATCCAATCTCGGATTTATGAACTAATCCATCAACACCTTCCAGGTCGACAAATAAACCAAAATCGACCACGTTTACTATTCTGGATTTAAATTCTGCTCCAACTTTAATTTCATTGATTCTCTTATGGCGTAGGTCTTTTTGAGCAGTCCGGGCTGAAAATACCAATCGTCGTTCTTTCGGGTTGATTTCAATTATTTTTACTTTAAGAATTTTTCCAATTAACTCTGATTTTATCTCACCGGCTTTTTGTGTGCTGGTACCCCGGCGGATTGAAGGAATATGGGAATTCGGTATAAATCCCCGGATATTTTCATACGCAACAAGCAATCCTCCTCTGTTTTGATCAACCACTTCTAATTCCAGTAAATCGTCAGCTTCCGCAAGTTGTTCGGCTTTCAACCAGGTCTTGTGAGCCAGGCCTTTACTTAATGAAACTAGCAGGTCGTCATCACCCATTGGGGTTCTAATAACACTTACATATATTTCATCCCCAACAGAAAGTTTCTCTCTGTATTCTGGATCAATTCTATCCAGATCCTGCGAGGGAATGATCGCATCCCTTTTAAATCCCACATCAATTAAAATCGAACTTTCCTGAAGGTCAAGAATCTTACCTTTAAGTATCTCTCCTTGTTTGGGTTTATCTATATTATAGTGCTCAACAAAATCCTGGAACCAATCAGGCCGATCTGCTCCATTACCGTCTTCCGGGGCTGGTTGATTTTGTATTATTTCCGGGTTTTGATTCTCTTTCTCCATGGCTTTCTTGAATTTCTCCTGTTCTATGTTGTCCACCGGATATAAATTCTATAAAATAATTGGGCTAACTGGAGGTAATTGAGGCAGCAGCACATTCCAGTCAACCGGAACGCAGTAAGCAAAGGTACTTTCAGATTATGACAAATTTAAGAATTTTTGTCAAATATACTATTTTCTCAAGGATTAAATTCGTACCCCACCCCCCATTTATTAAGGATTATTCTAGGGTTTTTTGGATCAGTCTCAATTTTATCTCTCAGCCTTCTCACATGAACAAATAAACCTTGTCTTGAACCTTTTTCAGGACCTTCCCAAACCCTGTCTAGAAGTTGGTCGTAGGTCATAATTTGTTTACCCTGTCGAGTCATATAAACAAGTAAATTATATTCAATTGGAGTGAGATGGACAGGATTCCCTTTTCTCCACACCTGTCCCAATGAGTAATCAATTCGGATATCACCTGAGTGATAAATATCTGGAATGGTCTCTTGGGTGGATCCTTCGCTCCGTCTGATTATTGATCTCAATCGGAGAATTAACTCCTCAATCAAAAATGGTTTGATCAGGTAATCGTCAACTCCTGCTTGAAATGCTTGGACAAGATCGTCAGATCTGCTGCTGGAACTCAACATGATTATTGGAACAGCTGACCAGCGGCGGATACCCTGGGTAAGAAGAACACCATTCATCCCCGGTAAATTTTTGGCTGCAAGGACTGCAACAGGGTTTATCCTTTGAACCATATCCAGGGCAGTATTCCCCTCAATGGCGAGGTCAACCCTATAACCCTCTTTGTTGAGAGCTTCTTGAATTGAAAGCTGGTATTCAGATTGCGACTCTGCCAGCAATACTCTGCCGCTGCCCTGTCCATCTTTCTGTTCTGGCAAGCGTATATTGGACTTCCTGCCTGATTCCAGATCTTTATGCAATGGCAGATTTATATTCACGCTTATACCGGTACCTTGTTCTGCGGGGTGTCTTTTTATTCGAATAGTACCTCCTTGAGAGATAATGATATTCTTGGCCAGCATCACAGTTGGAATGACAGGACTTTGCACCTCTTCGTCTGTTTCCGATGAAAATCCTGGCAGCGGGAGTGTCCGACTGCCCTGCATGTTGACTTTGACACACAGGTCTTCGAGGGCGATGACAACATCCACTGGGTGATCTGCCTGAACATGCTTGGATATTTCATCCAGAAGGTATTCCAATGCCAGTTTAGTAATTACAGGATCCACATGAACCGGTATGAAAGGTTTTTCAGGAGAGGCCGAGCCCTTAATATATAGGTCCAGGTCCGGATATTCCTGAACAATTTCTCGCATTAGTTCCCATAAATTTATAGATTCAGGGAAAAGGGACCGATCGTAAAGGATATTAATGAAATTTAATACTAAATCTAGTTTTTCATTTAAGGATATGATCTGAATCCCCGTATCCAGTAAGAATTCCTCAACTAGCTTATCGTTCCAGGTATTAATATTTCCTGTTAACGCCTGAAGATTTCCAGCTGCTGCTGCACTTATTTTTCGGGTTTGCTGACAAAGTTCTGCCAAAACACTCATCTGCTGTTTCAGAATTCGTTGATCCGCTGATAGGTCAACCAGTAATCCTCCAAAATTGTCTGTTCCAATTACGGAAGGATCATCATATAAGAATATTTTATATAATTTACCAGGAAGGTCTTTGAATGAAATAACGAGAGAAGGGTTTTTACTTATATTGAGAATATTTTCATTAAATTCTGCACGGTAAAGACCCGGATTATCTGTGTTAGAAAATAATCTTTGAATAAACATCTGGTAAGACAAGATGCCTGCGTCCTCTGCCGGGACTCCCAACATGCCAGCCAGATGAGTGTTTAATTTAACTTTGTTTTTGGCTGCATCCACATAAAAAATACCCACTGGCAGGGAAATTTCTGGTAGCAGCTCACCAGTATCAGAGGTAGTCAGGGGCGTGCTGTTCACACCCTGCTGAAGTGCATTTTTGATGATATTTTGTTCAGAATCCATAAAATTATTCTAGCACAGCGAAAAACCAGGGTCAATGTAAGTATTTCGTAAGTTTTAGACATTTATTAATATTGCATTGTAAGTTTTAAGCGGTATACTTGTGGGGTGATAGGCACAAGCGGAATCAACCGCTAAATTTGCTGAAGAGCAATTTTCAAAGAAATTTAGGCCACGAACCATAAAGGGTGTGGGTAAAGCTTTGCCCTTTATTATGTGAGTGCCGAAAAGAAAGGATGTGAGAAGTCTTGCCTGTAAAAGTTGAAATACGATCTAACGAATCGCAGAAGCAGATGATGAAGCGTTTTCGGAAAAAAGTTTCCCGAAGCGGTGTGCTGAGTATAGTCCGCCGTAAAAGGTGGTTTGTTTCCAAGAGCGAATTGAGTCGAATTCAGCGGAAAAAAGCGATCCGTCGGCGCAAGCGCCGGACGGCAAATAAACGACGACAGAAGAAACAAGGCATTCGAACGTATTAAGCCTGGATAAACAATCCGGTACTCGGTCTTCAAGTGTATGACAATTTCAATTGTTGCTCAAAATGCCGAGAAGATATAACTAAAGAGGTAGTATGGCAAAAAAAGAGGAAAAACTGCGGATGGAAGGGACGGTTACCAAATCCCTGCCTGGAACACAGTTTTTAGTTGAATTGGAAAATGGACACGAGATATTGGCCTATCTCGCAGGAAAAATGCGCAAATATTATATCCGTGTTTTGCTTGGAGACCGCGTTACCGTGGAGTTGTCTACCTACGATCTCACCCGGGGCAGGATTGTTTATCGACACAAAATAGGTCAGGCTCCTCCCCCATCATTATCATCAACTCCACCAGCAACAGCGGAAGAAGAAAAAAGCGAATAAATTAAACGTTTCTTAAGTTGGATGATTGGAATTGGTATAAATACCTGAACCAGTGCCAGATTCATTCAAAACTTATCACCCATATCGTCCATTTGTCCTTTACTAAATTTTTCTATCCGTTTCGATAAAATATATGAGTAAAACAAATACCAACACATCCAAACCCGATAAGAAAACTTTATTAAATCCCATTCACGAACTCATAGAGCTAGGACATTCCCAGGGATACATTACCTTTTCCAATATTCTCAACTATATTCCGGAAGCCAAAAAAGATGTTGCCAGTCTCGAAAAAGCCTTCGCATCCTTACTTAAAGAGGATATCCCCTACCTCGAGGAAGACGACGAAGACGAAATTGAAGTCTTGTTTATCGAGCAAGGGGGAAACGGCAAACTTGATAGCAAAGACAAAGATGAACTAAATGAGGAAATTGGAAATCGGCTTAACAGCATTGATACTAATGACTTGATTGAGCTGTATTTCAAGGAAGCTGCCAGCATCCCTTTACTCTCAAAAGATGAGGAAAAAGACCTTTCGAAACGCATTGAACGGGGCAGATTAGCCCGGAAAGAAATGGCTCGCGGTAATGTTCCTGAAGACCGCCATGATGAACTTCACAATATGATCGAGGATGAATGGATTGCCCTTGATCACTTGATAACAGCCAATTCCCGACTGGTCATCAGTGTAGCCAAAAAATATATGGGTCGGGGAGTACCTTTCCTTGATTTGATCCAGGAAGGTAATATTGGCCTGATGCGAGCAGCCAAAAAATTTGATTATTTGAGGGGATATAAATTTTCAACATACGCCACCTGGTGGATTCGCCAGGCAGTAACCAGGGCTATTGCAGACCAGGGAAGAACAATCAGGGTTCCCGTTCATATGGGCGATAAAATATCCAAGATGTTCAGAATGCAGAACGATCTGAAACAATCGCTTGAGCGAGATCCTTCCATCGAAGAACTGGCGGAAGCGTTGGATGAAGCCCCAGAAAAAGTCCAATACATGATGAAAGTCGCCCGGCGGCCCCTCTCGCTAGAAATGCCAACCACCAAGGAAGGCGACGCAGTCTTGGGTGATTTTGTGGAGGACTTAGAAACACCGCTGCCTGATGAAACCGCAACGAAACATCTGCTCAAAGAGCATTTAGAAGAAGTTATGGAAGCTCTCCCTTCCCGGGAAGTACGTATATTAAGACTTCGGTATGGCGTTCCTGACGGTAAAAGCCATACCCTGCAAGAAGTTGGCGAGAAAGTTGGAGTATCCAGGGAAAGGGTTAGGCAAATCGAAGCCCAGGCTCTTCGCCGATTGCGGCAGCCCCGCATTCAGAGAATCCTGCGCGATTATCTGGAAAAAAATAAAAATTCCTGAACAGCTATGATACAATAGCTGGCTGGAATTTTTACTCCAGGTAGTTTACCCAATGGAGTAAAACATGGCAGAAGAACTTACTTCTTTCAGAAAAGGAGACTGGGTATCCCATCTCCACCATGGTGTTGGTCAGGTGGAGGGCAAGGAAAAGAAAATACTGGATGGAGAAACCAGGGAATACTATAAAGTTCAAACCCGTAACGGGGTCTACTGGATTCCCACCGATAACCTGGATCCGGAGCGTATTAGGCCGGTTGTGAGCGAGAAAAAACTTCAAAAAGCTATCGGTATCCTTGAATCCCCTCCAGATCTCATGGACAGCAAACATACAGTCCGTAAGAATCGCATAAACCAGGTTATAGAAGAAGGTGATTTAGATGGTTTTTGTACCTTGATGAGGGATCTACACGGAAAGAGAGCTGGAGGTAAGTTAAATACTACAGAACAGAGGGCACACACGAATATCAAGAAAAAAATTTCCTCTGAATGGTCGGCAACCCGGGAAATATCACTCCAGGATGCCAATAAGGAAATCAATAAAATACTGAGGAAAATTAAACCACCTGAAAAACCGGAAAGATCCAGGAAAACAAAGGCAAAATGAAGATTTGCCAGGAGAAACAATGATATGGGCAAGAATAAAATGAAAACACATAAGTCAACTGCAAAACGCTTCCGAAAAACTGGCAGCGGAAAAATCCTTCGTACAAAAGGGCACCACGGACACTTTCGCAGGCGAAAATCGAGCCGTTCCCTCAATGATATGAAGAAAATGCACGAAGTCGAATCCAGTGGTTTAAAGAAAAGGATCAAACGTTTAGTTCCCAATTTGGATCGCTAAAACTTCTCAGATGATAAAAAGCCGTTTCACTAGTTGGAACGGCTTTTTTTATAGGAACTCCTTTAATAAATCAATTTAATGAGAGGATTTCTATGAATGAAATCAAACAACCAGAATCAAATGATAAAGCCACCCGCAAATCTTGGAAAAACAGCCTTCCCGGAATATTTCTGCGCCTTATTTTTACTGCATTTACCGGTATAATTATCGGAATTTTTATTTATTACACTGCTTCCGGGTGGATCCCTTATCTTGATCAGCGCGTATTTCAACCCATCGATAATAATCAAACTGAAATCCAGAATTTACAGGCTAGTCAACAATCCCTGGAAGATCAAATCCATCTCCTGCAAAATAGCGATATGTCAAATCAATCCACCCTTGAATATTTGGAAATGGCAATCGCGCAGCTGGATGGAAATGATTTAGCCCTCCGGGCAACAGTTGAAATGGGCGTGGAATATTTGCTTCAACATACCCAGTCCATCGCCACCCTTGATGCTAAGTTGGGATCAACCAATAGGAATTTGTCCGCCCTTGCAACAGCCCAAATAAGGAGTATAGAATTTCAGCAAAGATTAAGTTTGCTTAAAATATTGGATTTACTCACTCTGGCAAATCAATACCTGCTTCATGCAAATTTTGGTCAAGCTGAAAACCAGCTTATCCTCGCTAAAACAGAGCTTGAAACCCTCTTCATTCAAACTCCAGCTCATCAACAAACATTTATTCACGATCTGCTTTACTTAGTTGAAAGTGCTGTTGAGGATTTGCCCGAAAATCATTCTATAGCAGAAGACAAGATGCGATTAGCGATCCAGATGGCACTTCAAGGTTTTCCAGAATTTGACCTATCAGAGACACTGATACCAACTCCATACATAACGCCATCCTTAACTCCTACCCCACAATCTTGATAACCAGATTATTGCAGGGTAGAGTATAAATAACACCAGAGCGATTGACGCATTAACATTCCGAAATATTCGAGGTGACCTCACAGGAAGGTGATGCTTATGCCGGGAATACTTTGTGCTATTCGCGGAGGACCATTAAGTCAACCAACAATTAGAAAATCAATCCAGCTTGCTCAAACTACAGGAGAAACTATCAATTTTCTCTACGTAGTCAATCTGGATTTCCTGACCCACTCAAACAGCAGTAAAACCAATCACATTTTCCAGGAAATAAATGAGATGGGAGAGTTCATTCTCATAAGTGCCCAGGAACAGGCTGCTGAGGATGGAGTTGGTTCAGAAGGCGTGATCAATGACGGCCAAGTTGTTGGAGGAGATCATCTCCTATTGTAAGGAACAGGATCCCCTTTATTTAGTCCTGGGTCGACCTGAAGAAGAAGGCGAAGATAATTTATTATCCAGGGAACGATTGCAGCTATTTGCGGATGGGCGGGCTATCGAATTTCCTATGGTTATTTCCTGCATAAGGGTTTTCCTGCTTTGCTGATTACAGTAAGTTTGTCCTTATTGTGGTTATTTATCCGTTTTTAGCGGTTGAGCAGCTCACGGCCAGTGTATCATAAAAAGAATCAAGGCTTATGAAGATCAATGTAAGACAAAAGCTGCAATCCGATCTCTCAGATTGGATCCTGATGATAATCAGCTGGATAATTTACCTGGTAGGATTATTCTATTTCGCCAGGCACGATAATGCATTGGTTTTAATCGCCCTGGGCGCCTTGCCGGTTATTATCTCCGCTTGGTTCCTGGGTATGACGTTTGGAGCTTTCTCAGCATTTATTGCTGTTGCTTTACACTTTGGTGTTTCAATCATTCAGGGTGGTTATGCGACAACCCTGAACATGTTGATACTAAACCATCTGGTTGGCTTATCTATCTTAGCTGTCTCTGGAATGTTCATCGGGCATTTACGGGACTTACAGAATAAATCCCATCAGGAATTGATTTCTTTAACAGAAAATAATCAAAGACTTACCAGACTCTCTCGAGTTTTGGAAGCGACCAATCAACTGACAATCGATTTAATGAGCAGTCCTGACTGGCTGAATAAAATACCACTTCTTCTCAAAAAGATCGGTTCAGCGGCGGGTGTTGACCATTTGGTCATTATGCAGCTGACTGGAGATGGCACGGAGGATTTCTCAATCGATACCCATCATTATTGGGGCTGTGAAGACAACCTCTCTGAAGGTGCTGTTCAACAATCTGTCTCACCAGGGCTGCGCGGCTGGATAACCGAATCCCAGAATGGAATTCCAGAAACTGGTTATCTTAAAGACCTGGCATCTGATCTGCGGGAGGAGTTCACCTTTGCGGATGAGGGAGAATTCGTTGTATTCCCAATCTTTGCCAATAACGCTCTCTGGGGTTACCTCGGTTTTGAGAACAACCAGACGGAGAAAAACCTGGATACCCCTGAGATCAATATTTTCCGAAGCATAGTTCAAACCCTGGGCTCAATTATTTATAAAAAACTGATTGAGGAACATTTAGATTTACGGGCTAGGGAGCTGGATTCCCTTCAGAAAGCGAGCTCAAACATATCATCCAGTGATCAGCTCGAAACCAGCCTGCAATCAGTCCTTAGTCAAATACTGGATTTAACACCTGCTTTTGATACCAGTGTGTATCTAGATCATAACCAGGATCTTGAATTTTTTATTTCCTTGGGAATGAACAAGCAACAATCCCTGCCTTTCTCTCATCCAGGTGAGCTGGAATTATCAGAACTAGTAATCTCCATCAATCAAGACCTGTTTATTTCAAACCTGCAGCAATTTAATGACATTCCGTCCGGGTTGGTAAGCCAGGAGGAAGCTGTTATCTCTTTCGCTCTGAAAGCAGCGACTGAAGTAATAGGTGTGCTAAATATCTGGTATTCCTCACCCCGGGTATTTGTTGATGAGGAAATCACAATCCTGCGTTTGCTGGCAGATCAGGCTGCCTCAGCAATCATTAATATTCAGTACCTCCAGGCTGAACGAGAACAGCGTATACTGGCTGATTCACTAAGAAAAGCCAATATCCAATTATCCGATAATTTGGATCTAAAACAGGTCCTGGAAAGCATCCTTGACCAAGTATTAACTCTCGTATCAGCCAGAGATAGCCTCATCTTCCTCTACGATGGAAAAACCCTGGAATTTGGTGCTGTCAAGTATGCAGAAAATGTGCAGCGCGACCCTGTTCTCCCTCCAGATAAAAATAGCATCTTTTATCAGACAGCCAGAAAAGGCGAAAGGATCCTGGTTCCTGACATTCAATCTGAAAAGAATTTGCAGGGAATTTGGAAAACTGGCTCACTGATCAGTATGCCATTGATCTTTCACAAAACCATGATCGGTGTTATGAACATCACATTCTTTGAACCCGGAGAACTTGATGTTCGATTGCTCCAGGTCCTGAATTTGCTAAGCAATCAGGCAGCAATTGCAATCAATAATGCCCGGACATTTGAGGCTGAAAGAGAGCAAAGAAGGCTGGCCCAGGCCCTGCAGCACACCGGTAGGGCAATTCAGTCTTCCCTGGATCTGGAAGTTGTTCTGGATCAGATCCTTTCCCAAATTTCAACTGTTATTCCTTATCATTCAGCAAACTTGATATTGATTGAAAACGGTAACGCTATTGTCGTCAGACAGCAAGTATATAGAGATGATCAGGATAAATCGGAAAGGGATCAAACTGTAGCCCCCTTTGATGTTACCCGGTTCAATACTCTGGAAATAATGACTGAAACAAGAAAACCTATCATCATTCCAGATACAGATATTGATCCCAACTGGGTGAAAACTGAAACTACCTATGGTGTTCTGTCATGGGCTGGAGCTCCCATCCTGGACGAGAACAAGGTAATTGGTTTTTTGTCCTTGAATAATCAAACTCGCAATTTTTATCGGCCAGAACACGCGGAAACTTTATCTGCCTTTGCAAGTCAGGCAGCGATCGCCCTTGTACATGCCCGTCTGCACAAAGAAATTCAACAAATGGCAATTACAGACCCTCTGACAGAAATATTCAATCGTCGGGGTTTGGAGCGCTGGGGTCAATACGAAATCGAACGTGCCAAACGATTTTCCAGCACACTCTCCGCGATATATTTTGATCTGGACCATTTCAAGGAGATCAATGATACCTATGGGCACGATGCCGGCGATAATGTCCTCCAACAGGTTGTCAGCTGCTGCCAGGGTGTTGTCCGCAAAATTGATATTTTTTCTCGCATTGGTGGAGAAGAATTCTTAATCATCCTGCCCGAAACTCCCCTTCCCATAGCTGTTCAAGTGGCGGAACGATTAAGGGAAACAGTCGCCACATGTGAGATCACAGTAAACTCCCATCTGATCCAGATCACGATTAGTTTAGGTATTGTCGAACTGACCGATGAAATATCCGATCTGCCAGATTTGATCAATGCCGCTGATAAATTCATGTATAAATCCAAACAGGCTGGGCGTAATCGAAGTTCATTTCCACCGTCTTGATCTCAAAGCAAACTAAATAAACTCAGGCCTTAACAATACTGACCGGATTTTATTGACAGAGATCCGGGTTATTTGTATACTATAATTGACTGACTGGTCAGTTTAGGAGATTACAAGTAAATGTCACCACGGACCGATGTCTCAGAAGAAAGGAAAAACCAGATCCTTGATGCGGCCATGGAAACTTTTTCAAAAGTTGGTTTCCACAAAGCCCGCATGTCTGATATCGCAGAATCGTCAGGCCTGAGTAAAGGTTCCCTGTATTGGTATTTTGAAAACAAAAACGATCTAATTGTCAATCTCCTGGCCAGGGTTTTTGAACCAGAATTGAAAGATCTCAGGGATCTCTTAACTGATCCAAGACCTGTTGATGATCGACTGTTGGCCTATGCTGAACGCTCCGCAGATGACATGGTAAAGATGCTCAAATGGGTGCCCCTGGTTTACGACTTTATTGCCCTTGCCTTCCGGCAGGAAACCATTAAAGAATCCATAAAAAAGTTTTATCAGCAGAATATGGAAATCGTTGAAACATTGATCCAACAAGGGCTTGATTCAGGTGAACTTGTGGCAGATAATGCCAAAGACGCGGCAATTGCCATTGGATCCATTCTGGAAGGCACAGTCGTCTTATGGACTTACGCTCCAGAACAGATTGACATAAAAAAACATGTCATGACAAATATGAATATATTGATGAAAGGATTACTCCCAGCGAAATGATCAATTGGAAAGGCTAAACTAATGACGATCAACCCTGAGTCCAGCAGCACTGTGATGTCATTTCCTGACCCCCCGCGGGGCATTAAAGCCATTCCCTGGCGATTGCCGATCTGGTTATACCGCCTTGGTTTAGGCAGATTTCTTGGCAACAAATTCCTTCTCCTTTATCATACCGGACGGAATTCAGGATTGCCGCGCCAGGCAGTATTGGAAATTATCCAGGCCCATCCTTCGGAAAACCGATACATGGTTGTATCTGGATTTGGGCTCGGTTCCCAGTGGTACCAGAATATTAAAATTGAACCTAGAGTAACTATCCAGGTTGGCACAAAGAGAATCAATGCTATTGCTGAACAACTTGAAAAAAATCTCGCCGGGAACGTCATGGTAGCGTACGCGGAGAAATTTCCAGGTAACCTCAAAACTCTCTCCCGTATCCTCGGATATGAAATTGACCACTCACCAGCTGGTTATCGAGCGTTTGGAGAACAAATCCCTGTCATACAATTTTCTCCAGATCCTGATCTAAATTCTCGAAAATAAAGGAAATATCGTTTACTAACTAAATTATTCATTTTGAATAAGGAAAATATTCAATCAGGAGGTTTTAAATGACTATCCTTATCGTAATTCTTGCTATGATCGCTGTGGGTTTATTAATGGGGTATATCGCCGGTTTGATCTGGAAAGATAACCGCCCGATCGGCGTCCAGGGAGATTATATTGCCTCAGTTATCTCAACAGTTGTGATGGGTTTGATCGACTGGGTGGTTATCCCGGCAATGGGTTTCAGTGATGCCATGCGCAATGTTGGTGTCATATTTGAACCAGCCCTCACCGCCCTATTTGTGCTCTGGGTGATCCGAAAGGCAAAATCCTGACACTCCAAAAGGATCATTATGGACGGTCAGATCAGCTCCCAAATATATCAGGAAAAAATTGCGCCGGATCTATCGATGGATAGTACTGGTCATTATTATTATGTACCTGCCTGTACCTGCATTTCTTGCTGATTCCTTCATTTCTGAGGACATGCCCTGTGTGAAATCGGGACCACTAAAACGCTTCCAGGAAGGTCTGGCCTGCTTTCCGCACTAATTTGTATGACAGGCATGGTAATTGCCGGCAGAACCCCCCTGTAGGCTGCCAGGGTATACAATGAAAATAATCATCACACAACAGACACTCGAACTTCCATCAACAAATCTGAGATTGAATAAATCATGAATGACACTACGCTGATCCAGATCTCAAAATTAACCAAAATATTCAAAGAAAAATCTGCTTTGGATCAGATTTCCCTGTCCATTAATCAGGGGGAATTGTTCGGCTTGGTGGGCCCAGACGGTGCTGGTAAAACGACTTTGTTAAGAATCTTGGCTGGATTGCTTTCCATTTCCGAAGGTGATGTTTTTATAAATGACATCGACCTCAAGAAAAATGCTGAAGCAAATAAATCCAAGATCGGTTATATGGCCCAGGAATTCAGTCTTTATGGAAAATTATCCGTTATCGAAAACCTGAAATTTTTCGGTGACCTGTATGATGTATCCCTCATTGAACAAAACGAAAGGATTCCAGGATTGCTGGAATTCGCCAATCTTGAAGAATTTCAGGATCGCCGGGCTGAACATCTCTCAGGAGGTATGAAGAAAAAACTAGCCCTGGCAAGCACGCTGCTTCATCGTCCCTCGATCCTGCTCCTGGATGAACCTACAACCGGGGTCGATCCGATCTCAAGACGGGAGTTCTGGAATATTCTTAACGAACTTCATATTCAGGGCACCACCATTATAGTCAGCACCCCTTATATGGATGAGGCTGACCGCTGCTCAAGGGTAGGATTAATGTACCAGGGGACTATTGTCGTTTGTGACACTCCTGCAAATATCCGGGGTAATGTAGGTGCCGATGTTATTAAAATTATCTCCACGGATTGGCAAAAAGCCAGGGAGGTATTGGGCACTTTATCTGATATCCAGGAGATTCAAAGTTACGGAGAAGCCCTGCATGTCCTGGTGAACTCTGCCAGCAAACAAAAACAAACCATCAAAAAAGCCCTTCTAAAAAACCAGATCGAATTGATCGAGTTCCGTGAAATCACGCCCCGCATGGAAGAGGCTTTTATATCCCTTATCAGAAAAATGCGGCGGTCAGATTAATTATGTCAATTCGTCACCTTTGGGCTGTAATCAGGAAGGAGATCCAGCACATTCTCCGGGATCGGGGCACTTTTCTTATGGTGTTGATCACTCCGACCCTGGTACTTTTGCTGATGACCTATGCCCTGGCTGTAGATATTCAACATGTGCCGATTGCTATAATTGATTATGATCAAAGCGCGGCATCTCGGGAATTTGTTCAGCAGATAACAGCTGGCGAGGATCTGGATCTTTACGCCATCGTGGATAATCTTGATGAGATAGAAGAACTTCTGACCCGGGGCAAAATAAAAGCCGCTCTGATTATTGATCCCGGATTCAGTGTTGATTTACTCTCGTTAAAAGGTTTATCTCTGCAAATTATCATTGACGGCACAGAACCAGAGATGGGTGGTTTTGCCGTCGACCATATCGGCTGGAGGGCAGAATCTTTTGCAAATAATATCCTTGCCAGTCAATTTCAAGCCCTTGGTATATCTGTTGAATCTCTTCAGCCAATAGATCTTCGTATTAGGGCTTGGTATAACCCCAGCCTTATCCCCCGGATTGATATCGTTCCAGGTTTGCTCTCTATTGTTTTGGGATTTCCTGCTTTCTCTGTTGCCCTGACCCTGGCGCGGGAACATGAACATAGAACTATGGAACAGCTGCTGGCAACGCCTATTAAGCGAATAGAACTGCTTCTGGGAAAGATGATCCCCTATATCCTGGCAGGTTTGGTAAATGTCATTGTTATCCCCTTGATTGCCATGGCCTGGTTTGAGATTCCATTTAATGGAAATGTTTTTGTGTTCTTCTTTCTCTCAATTATCTTTTTGTTTGCCGAACTCAGCATGGGAATGATCATTGGCGTGTTCATGCGATCTCAATCAGCAGCTCTGGCCCTGGCTTTTCTGGTAGTTCTTTTTCCAGGATTCTTCCTGACCGGTATTTTTTTTCCTATCGCTTCCCTGCCAGAGATAGCCCGGCTGGAATCCTTATTTCTCCCAGGAACCCATTACGCGATTATTACCCGGGGTGTTTTCCTTACCGGGATCGGGATGGACATTTTATGGCCCTATGCAATTATGCTCCTATTTATTGGAGTAGCTTTTACAGGCGCAGCTTCCCTATTCTTCAAGAAGAAACTAGGTTGATTGTAATATTATGATCAGAAGAATTTTAGCCCTGGTAAAAAAAGAATTCCTGCACCTCAAGAACGATTGGTGGCTTCCGGTATTCATGATCCTGGGAGGTGCCCTGGAATTATTGGCTATTGGCTGGGCAACTTCACGGCCTATCTCAAATTTACCTCTGATGGTGTGGGATATGGATCAAACCCAACCCAGCAGGAATCTGGTTATTTCCATTAAAAACACTAATGTCTTTACCCTCACTGACCCACCGGCTTCAATGGCGGATATCGAAGACCAAATGGATCGGGGAAATGTCAATGCGGCGTTAATCATCCCCCGTGGATTCGCCAATGAACTGCTAAGACCCGGGGGCGAACCTGTGCTTCAAGTGATTTTGAATGGCGCCGAAAGTATCCCTGCCAGGGAGGCTCAGCGGGCAATTGAAGGTGTTACTCGCTCAATGGGTGAAAAAATAACCATAGAGAATCTTGGAATTGACCCGGATCACTTTAAGGGTTTTGATTTCAGTTTGCGTGTCTGGTTCAATGAAGACCTCAACGAAGCATATTACACAACACCTGCAGAGCTGGCCCTGATGCTTGAGTTTACTATTCTGCTTTTTTCTGCCCTGACTTTTTCAAGGGAGCGGGAATTTGGAACCCTTGAACAACTCCTGGTAATGCCTTTCTCATCTCTGGAAATAATCATCGGAAAATCCATACCTGTAATAATGGTTGGGTTGGCAGATTTTGCGCTCATGTTGGGTGTGGTGCATTTCGCTTTTAAAGTCCCCATCAGGGGATCACTCATATTGTTATTTGCCCTGGCATTGGTTTATATAATGGTTGAGCTGGCCAAGGGCTTGGCTATCTCTGTGATGTCCAAGAGCCAACACCAGGCATTCCTTTTAGTATTCACGATTGGTATGACCGATTTCTTGTTTACAGGATATGCGGCGCCTGTTGAATCCATGCCCAAACTAATACAGTATTTTTCAAACTTCATTCCTGCCCATCATTGGTTGACAATTGTCAGGGGTATCATGTTAAAAGGATCAGGTATCGTAGATATATTGCCAAGTGTATTGATATTGCTTGCACTAGGCAGCGTTATCGGCTTTTTCTCTTTAAGATATATCCGCAAGGCATTGGATTAAAGTATGTCAACAAATTCGACAACCATTCTGGTGAAAGACCTTATCAAAAAGTTTGGGGAATTCACCGCTGTTAATCAAGTCTCCTTTGAAGTAAAAAAGGGAGAAATATTCGGTTTCCTGGGTCCAAATGGTTCAGGTAAAACCACTACCATACGGATGATGCTGGGCCTGCTCCCTCCCACTGAAGGGCTTATCGAAGTCCTTGGAAAACCTGTACCAGGCCAGATCCGAACCATTCTCCCCAAAATTGGTTATATGTCCCAGCAATTTTCTCTCTATAACGACCTTACAGTCTTCCAGAACTTACATTTTTACGGACAGGCCTATGGTATTCCTCCCAAAACAATGCGTGACAGCATTAATGATGCGGTAGATTTATCAGGATTAATAGGATATGAGAATACTCCCACAAAAGATTTGTCGGGTGGATGGCGGCAGCGGCTGGCGTTAAGTGCCGCGATCCTGCATCAACCTGAGATTCTTTTTCTTGACGAACCTACTGCTGGAGTTGATCCGGTTTCCAGAAGAGCATTCTGGGATTTGCTTTACCAGTTAGTAACTGATGGCATCACCGTCTTTATAACTACTCATTACATGGATGAAGCAGAACACTGTCACAGGCTGGCATTTATTCAGCGGGGGAAGATAATCGCCCAGGGAATACCAACTGACATAAAGAAAGAAATCTTGCCGGGTGATGTGCTTGAAATCAGCACAAATCTGCCAGAGAAATTAGTAACGATATTGCAGGATATAAAATCGAAAGAGGAAGGATCAGGATTGGAAGCAGAACTCTATGGATCCTTGATCCACGTTATCACCAATAACCCCCATCAGCATACCCGAATGATCAAACAAACAGCCCGGAAGGCAGGCATAATAATAGAATCAATCACTATAGTAGAACCAACTTTAGAGGATGTATTCATCGCAAGTATGCGAGAGAACACAGCTGGAGGATCCCATGAAATCTAAAAATCGGTCATTTCTCATTCTGCTTGTCATTACTGTCAGTTTACTGGCAGGTTGCGACTCGATTACAACAGGCGGAACAGGCGACTGGATCATCGCTTCAGGTGTAATTGAAGCTGATGAAATTTCAATCGCCCCTGAGATAAATGGAAAAATTGCTGAAGTTTATATTCAGGAAGGCAGTTCAGTAGAAGCAGGAGACTTGTTATTCATTTTGGAGGATGATCTGCTACTGAAGCAGAAAGAGCAGGTCCAGGCTGTATACGAAACAACCCTTGCCCAGAGGAAAGGAGCCAGGGCCGGTGTACAGATCGCCCAGGCTGCCTTGGAAGCCGCCAAAAGTGCCCTGTCTGCTGCAGAGATCCAATATGACCAGGTACTGGCAATATCTCAAAGTATTTACGAAACGAATCGCGTGGATGATTGGAATCAAAACCCTGCCAGCCAGGTTGATATCCCCTCCTGGTATTTTCAGCATGAAGAATTAATTTCCGCAGCAGAAACCGAAGTAACCAACGCTTGGGATTTTTACAATACTGAATTAATTACGCTGCAGGATAAAGTTACAGAAATCGGCAGCCAAGAGTTCTCTGAAGCTGAAACCCGGTTAGCGGAAGCACAAGCTGCGTTCGAGGTTGCCGATTTACTTAATGATCAACCAATTGGTTATGAGGGTAGAGAGTATCTGGAAGATTTTGTTGAAACTATTTACGAAAAAGCAGAAACAGAACTTGAAGCTGCGCAGAAAGTTTATGATCAAATCCTGGCAGATCCTGAATATAAAGAAGTTTTGGAAGCCCGAGCCAGGGTGTCTGTTGCTAAAGAAAGGTATGATCTGTCCCAGGGCAGTTTAAACAACCTCTTTCAAGGAGAATATTCACTGGAAGTTCAGGCAGCAAAAGCCCTGGTAGCCCAGGCTGAAGCCGGATTGCTTCAAACCAAAGCCCAGATCATACTGGCCGAAACCAGCCTGCAAAGTTCGGCACTTGCTGTACTGCAGGCAGTAGCATCTCTAGAACTGATAGAACTGCAATTGGAAAAATTGCAGGTTCGTTCACCCATTTCCGGGGTCGTATTGACCAGTATCATCAAGCCGGGAGAAATCATCCCAGCAGGATTGACCGTGATATCAATAGGTGATCTAACTGAACTTTCTGTGACAGTTTATCTCGCTGAGGATAAATACGGACAAATCAATTTCGGCGATATTGCCAAGTTAACCGTAGACTCCTATCCCGAAGATGTTTTTGAGGCTATAGTGTTCAGGATTGCAGATCAGGCTGAATACACTCCTAGAAATGTCCAAACCCAGGAGGAGCGCCAAAACACAGTGTATGCCATTAAGTTATCAGTTAAAAATCCGGATGGAAAACTTAAACCGGGCATGCCAGCAGATGTAACTTTTCAACCCTGAATCAAAAAACTGGTCGCATCTGGCGGCCAGTTTTTTCTCAAGTATTATTAACCTTCTAAAGCTTTATCAAGCCTTTTCAAATCAATAAATTCCTTGACATATCCAATGAATTTATCAAGTTTTTCCTTTTGTCCTAAACGTGTTTTTCCAAAGATCCGATCAAGTGCCTCAACAGTCTCCATGGTATTGGACGGAACCAACAGAATTGGCACACACATATCCTCAGCCTGCTTAATAATCAAATTATTTGGATGCAAATTACCTGTCAGGATCAAGCAAGTTGTTGAAGTTTCCATTGCTGCCAACTGAATGTCTGTTCTGTCACCTCCAGTAATAACAGCTTTGTTATGCTGTTTCCTGAATCTTCTTAAGGCAGAATCCTCGGTCATCGCGCCTACCATGAGAGCTTCTACAAGTGCTTCTTCATCATAGCAGGAGGTTAAAACCTCAGCATTGAGGACATCCACTATTTCACCTACAGAAAGAGCAGCCAATTCCCGATCATCAGGCAAGACACCAAGAATGGGTACACCTTCTTTTTCTAAAAAAGGAACTACCAGGTTATTCACAAAACCCAACGCAGACGATGGAACACGATTAATAACTACACCTGATAACGAATTCGGGAGACGGAATTTAGCAGCCAGAACATCATCCAACAAACAAATATCATCACAATACTTCACAACAACAATGATCGCACTACCGAGTTCCTTTGCTACCTCTGGGGTTGGTAAATTCATGATATAACCTTCCCGCAGGCTACCGCCACCTTCAAGTAATAGAAAATCTTTTCTTTCTTCGAGTTTTTTAGCAGCCTCAAGAACCAACGGCATATAATCTATTTTTTCTTTGCTTGTCAAATAATCCCGGAGCATTTCAGAGGTAACTACAACTGGAGCCAGTTCCCAGGGCTTGGCGTTTATTCCCAGAATATCAATCACAAAAGAGGCATCCTCATCGGCGATTTTGTCACCAATTCTCCAGGGACGCAAACTAAAAGGCTTTAAATAACCAATACTTAGACCCCGTTCCTGGTAAAGCTTACCCAAGGCCAGGCAGAGGGCAGTTTTTCCAGAATATTTTTCAACTGAAGTGATATATAATGACTTCATTTCTTTCTCCTTATTTCTCACTTGCTAAAACCAATCTCATATCAATAGCAATCGCGCCCTGGCCTTTCGGATAAACAATGAGCGGGTTAATATCAAATTCTGCGATTTCAGGGAATTCCTGCACCATCTGGCCCATTCGCAAAAGGGTATCAACTATTGCTTTTTTATCAATTGCCGGTTTACCACGAACTCCATCCAACAGAGCTTTGGCCCGAATTTCTTCCAACATCTCTTCAGCTTCCGATCTTGTGAAGGGAGCAACTCTGAACGTGACATCTTTAAGCACTTCAACATAAATACCACCCAGACCAAAGGTTACCAGCGGTCCAAACTGGGGATCTCTGTTCATGCCAATTAATACTTCTAATCCTCCAGGAGGAGCCATTTCCTGTACCTGGCAGCCCCAGATAGTGGCCTCCGGCAGATATCTTTCTGTACGATAGATCATCAGCTCAAATGCATCCCGTACCTGATCCGGTGATTCTAAACCAACTTTAACTCCACCAACATCAGTTTTATGGAGTATGTCAGGAGAGGCAATTTTTAATACAACCGGAAAGCCGATCTCTGTGGCGATCTCAACTGCTTCCTGTGGTGTTTTCGCCAGATGAGATCTCGGTATAGACAAACCATATGCCTTCAGGATATCCCAGGCTTCTGCATCTCCAATCGCATATCGCCCTTCATTTATAGCGGTATCCAAAACTCTTCTAACAGCCTGGTTATCTGCCTTGAAAGTCTCATAGACTGGATCCTGCCGTTCTTTGTTTATTCTATACTGCGACATTGCCCGGAAAGCTAAAGCTGCTCTTTCCGGGAAGGAATAATTTGGAACATCATACTCGCGAAGAACTTTTATACCCTGCTTTACCTTTGCTTCTCCCATAAAACAGGCCAGAACAGGTTTATCCGTATTCTTAGATAGGTTGCCGATAGCGTGGGCGGTATCTTCAATCTCTGTCATTGCCTGTGGTGTTAGTACAACCATAATACCGTCAACGTTGGGATCCTTGACAACTGTCTCGAGGGCAAAACGATATCGGTCTCCCCGAGCATCTCCCAGAACATCTACAGGATTGGCAGCGCTTGCCGCGTCAGGTAAATAAATTTCGAGAGCCTGGATGGTTTCGTTTTCCAGGCGGGCCAAACTCATACCGCTCCGTTCAAGCGCATCTGTAGCCAGAATACCCGGACCTCCAGCATTGGTGACAATAACTATTCGATCATTTTTTAAAAGGGGTTGATATCCCAGCGCCAGAGCCATATCAAACATACTCGCCATATCATTTGCTCTTAAAACGCCTGCCTGCTGGAAAGCTGCCTGATAAGCTTGTTCAGACCCTGCCAGAGATCCGGTATGCGATGATACAGCCCGGGATCCTGATTTCGTTACACCGGATTTAATAGCTACAATCGGTTTGTTTTTTGTCACCTCGCGGGCGACATTAATAAATTCCTGGCCATTGGGTAATCCTTCACTGTACATCAGAATCACATTGGTGTTACTATCATCAGCCCAGGCTTTTAAAAGATCAATTTCGCTGACATCAGCCTTATTTCCAAGGCTGACAAACTTTGCCAATCCGAGGCGTCCTGCCTGTGCCCAGTCAAGGATAGCTGTTCCCAGAGCGCCGGATTGGGACATAAAAGCCATTGGTCCCTTAGGAGGGGTTCCGGCTGAAAATGATGCGTTTATCGGTGTAAATGTATCTATAATACCGAGACAATTGGGCCCGATCAATCGAATTTTATATTTATGGGCGATCTCTACCAGCTCAAGTTCCCGCTCAAGGCCCTCCATTCCTGCTTCGCGAAATCCTGCACTTATCACTACCACAGCTGGAATCTTTTTCTCTCCGCATTCGATTAATACATCCGGAACATAGGTGTATGGAATAACAATTACCGCCAGGTCAATTTCACCTGGAACATCCATTACGGTAGGATAAGCCTGTTGTCCTAATATTTCGTCTGCTTTTGGGTTGATCGGATAAATCTTGCCAATATCTACATATCCCCCGCTAACCAGGTTTTCAAGTACAGCGTAGCCAAGTTTTTCTGGTGATGTTGATGCACCGATAATTGCTACTGATCTTGGATTAAAAAACGCTTCCAGCATATCCCCATCCTGCCATTATTGTATGTGTTATCTAAATAATTCTATGTCCCCCTGGAAGAAATTTATATCAGGAATTCCACAGGTAAGACATCGCGGGACATTATACACTAAATATACCAAATCTAATACCGCTGGTTTGGGTTGTTTCCAGACAATTAACGGATACTTATTAACAGTTTAGAAAACCAACTTATCACTCAATTATTCACTACTATTATCCCAACCTTGGTTTCCCGGAGGGTGAAAAAACTTCTGGTATAGGTCTGGTTTCCGGTCTTTTAATACCGGCATCCAACGTCGAATTTTATCCACTTCTTTTAAGTTGATTTCCGCCATTAACAGGGCCTCTTTTTCCTCTCCTTGAATCAGATACTCCCCCATGGGATTTATTACTGCGCTGGAACCACCCAACCTAGCTCCCTGGCTTTCGCCAACTTTATTAACTGCCCCAACAAAATATTGATTTTCAATCGCCCTCGCCTGGAGGAGTAAATTCCAATGATTAACTCTTTTCGCTGGCCATTCAGCAACAATTAACATTAGTTCGACGCCTGCAACCGCGTAAGCCCTGAACAGCTCCGGAAAGCGTAAGTCATAACATGTTGCCAAACCAATTTTTACAGAATTGAAGTCAAAACTGGTCAATTCAGTTCCTGCCTGGAAATGATCCTGTTCTTTAAGCATTTGGAAAAGGTGGATCTTCCTGTACGAACCAAGCAATGTTCCGGATGGATCATAAAATACAAAAGTGTTGTAATATTCCCCCTGGTCTTTTTCCATTAAGGAACATCCCAGGGCGATTTTATTTTCCTTTGCGGCTGATTGCATGCTGTAAAACCAACCTTCACCTATCGAAGAGGCATATTCCCTGCAATTAACGAGATCATATCCGCTGGCCCATAGTTCGGGCAACAGAACCAAGTCTGCACCCCTTTCAGCAGCATCAATTATCATTTGGGAGGCTTTTTGGAAGTTTTTATCAGGTTCACCAAACCCAAATTCCGCTTGTGCCAGCGCAATGGATAAATTCATCGATAGTCCTTAAACTAATGAAATGATATGAATTACGGCGCAATGGGACGGTCTGGATCGACGGTCCATTCACTCCAGGAACCCGGATATAGTTTAGGCATATCATAACCTGCCATGACCATGGCAATCATGTTGTGAATGGATGTCACTCCTGAGCCGCAATACAGGATTACATTCTCAGCTGGTATACCTTCCAGCAAGTCTTGGTAACGCTCCATTAACTGTTCAACAGGCAAAAAATATTCGTCCTCGGTCATATTTTCCAGATAGGGTGCAGTGACTGCACCTGGTATGTGGCCTGCTTTCACATCAATCGTTTCTTTTAATCCCCAGTATCGTTCTGGTGACCGAGCATCAACCAGTAAATAATCAGGATCCAGGCGAATTTCATCAACAAATGTCAGGTCAGCGATATATTCGGGATTTTCTTTGGCGATAAACTCTTTTGGTTCCCGGGGTTGAACTGTGCTCTCCTGAGGGTAATTGGCCTTAACCCAGGCATTCCAACCACCATCCATAACCGCAGCCCGGTCATGTCCCAGCCAGCGAAGCATCCACCATAAACGGGCAGCCAGGGCGCCGCCCATATTATCGTAGGCAATCACCTGGGTTGATCGACCAATGCCCCAGCCAGATAATCGGTCTGCAAAAACTTTTCCCTCAGGCAAAGGATGACGCCCGGTAATACCTGGTATGATTTCGCCAGATAGATCCTGATCAAGGTTTAGATATACTGCTCCTGGAATGTGTCCTTCCAAATATTCCTGATAACCTCTGTCCGGTTCTGGAATATAAAAACGGCAATCCACGATAGCGATACCAGGAAGGTCAAGAATATCAGAGAGATCAGCTGCAGATATGATTGTTTTATATTCCATGATTCCTCATATTAGATTCGGACAAATTGATATTTATCCAGCTACAGTTACAATTGATGAAATTTCAGATATTCTGCGATTACCTCGGGCAAAAAATGATCATAAGGCTCAGAGTTTTTCATCCTGGACTTGATCAAACTGGAAGCTATTTCAAATCTTACATCTTTCAGGAAGGTAGTTTTCCCAGCCAAGCCTGGTAATAATCGTTCCATTTCCTCAAGGTCCACCGAGATACCAGGTCTGGGCGCGATGGCGAGAGTATCGACAGCAGCTATAAACCTTTCCGGGGCATGCCAACCTGGTAAATCCTGAAGTGAATCCTCTCCTATAACATAAACCAACTCATCAGCAGGATTCTTATTTTTGAGCAGTTCCACAGTATCGGTGGCATAATAAGGAGGATCACGATTAATGTCGATCAGGTCAATTTGGAATTCAGACCGAGCCTCCACGATCAGCTGGAGCATCTCCAGTCTAACTTCAACCGGGCTGACCTGATGATTTGTTTTGTGAGGTGGTTCTGGAGTTAATATCCAATGCAATCTGTCGAGCCTCAATTGATGATGAGCTTCCAAAGCGAGTATCAAGTGGCCCAAATGAGGTGGATCAAATGTCCCGCCAAAATATCCAATCTTCCTGCCAGCTTTCATTCGTCCCATTCCAGCTCATGATCGCCAATGCTAACCGTATCCCCGGGTTGGACTCCTGCACCACGCAAGGCTTTATCAACCCCCATCGCCTCTAATATCCGATGAAATCTGCGGATGGATTGGAAGTGCTCCCAATAGGTCATTGCTGCTGCCCGTTCTAGAGCTTTGCCAGAGATTCTCCAACCTCGATCTGTGCGCAAAATATTATAATCCTGAGGATCTTTATCAAACCTATAGACTGGAATCTCCTCTTCGTCCATCGGTGATCGGTATTCATAAGCAGGTACTTCCTTCAGTAATTCAGCTGCGCGATATAAAACGGGCTTGATACCTTGATTGGAAATAGCCGAAATTAAGAATATATCTTTATATCCCTTACCCTTGAGATTCTCCTTAACTGAGTTCCACTTCAATTCAACTTCCGGCATATCCATTTTATTCAAAACCACAATTTGGGGTTTATCTCCCAGTGCCGGATCAAATAGTGCCAGTTCAGAGTTGATTTGAGCAAAATCCAAAAATGGCTCATCAGCTAAACCATCCAAGACATGGATCAATACCCGTGTTCGTTGAATATGGCGCAAAAAATCATGCCCGAGTCCTTCTCCGCGGTGTGCTCCTTCAATCAATCCAGGTATATCTGCTAGAATTAATTGAATATCATCCTCAAGATTCACTACCCCAAGATTAGGTTGGAGGGTAGTGAATGGATAAGGAGCTATTTTAGGTTTTGCATTGCTAACCACTGATAACAAGGTAGATTTTCCAGCGTTTGGCACACCGATAATACCGACATCAGCAATCAGTTTAAGTTCTAATCGAATAGATATTTCTTCTGGCGGTTCACCTTTTTCTGCAATTCTGGGAGCCTTGTTTTTAGAAGATTTAAAACGTGTATTCCCTCTGCCTCCCCGTCCCCCTTTGCAAATTTTTAATTCCTGTCCATCAGAAACCAGGTCCCCTACGAGACTTCCATCTGCCTCACTGAATACCATTGTCCCGGCAGGTACTTTGATGATCAGATCGTCCCCCATCGCACCTGTTTGGTTCTTGCCTTTGCCCCTGACGCCATCCTGAGCTTTAAATACCCTCTTATGGCGAAAACTGGAAAGGGTATTTTGATGCTGATCAACGCGAAGGATTACGCTTCCGCCATGACCTCCATCACCGCCATCCGGTCCTCCCCTTGGAACGAATTTTTCACGGCGGAATTGGATCACTCCATCTCCACCTTTCCCACCCGAAACTTCAATTACAACTTCATCAAAATACATAATGCCTGGTTCCAAATTTGAATTAGTGATGAACGGATATAAAATGTATATCTAGAAATAATAGAAAATGAAGATAAATCCTTACTAAGAACACAACATTGTTGATATTTCCGCTATTATACCATCCTCGTTTGTCAGCGGTGCTTATGGTAAAATTGTAAGAATTCTCATAATTTCCAAAAAACATATAAAGAATACAGAGCAGGATAAATCTATGGAAAACCAAATCCCCCGCATTATCATAGGACGCCTACCCTTATATCTCAGAGCCTTAACCAGGCTCAATAAAGATGGATTTCATTACGCATCCTCCCGAGAACTCGGAAAACTCCTTGATATTTCAGCAGCCCAAATAAGAAAAGATCTTTCTCATTTTGGCGAGCTGGGCAAGAGAGGAAAAGGTTATGAAATCGACTTTCTGATCAACAAATTAAATCAGATCCTGAATACAGACACTGTTTGGAAAATGATTGTTATCGGAGCAGGTGATCTGGGTAGTGGATTAACCAGGTACGGGGGCTTCCTTAACCGTGGGTTCAAAGTTGACGCCATATTTGACGTTGACCCAGAGAAGATCGGCAAACAGATCGGAGGCCTGATCGTCAAGGATATCCTGGAAATGTGTGATTATGTCGCCAAAGAAAAAATCCAGATAGCCGTTTTGGCAATCCCGGCTAAGGATGCTCAAAACGTAATTGATGAATTGGTTGAAGTTGGTATTACCGCGATTTTGAATTATGCTCCCATTTATATTAAAACACCTGATGGTGTTCAAATCGAACATATCGATCCTGCAGTTCACCTTCAAAAATTAAGCTACTTTTTAAAGTAAATACTTTTCCCTTCAAAGAAAAATCCGTACTCCAGTGTGGCATGCACCCCAAAAACAAAAACACAATAATTAAGACACCTCTCGTGCATTTAACAATATGGGAGGTGTTTTCGTTTAAGATACTCACTCGTCCACGGGTGAGGTGATAACGCCAAAAGCGCCCGGGGACGGGCGCTTGAGCATCTTTGGGTTCAGTCCAGATTGAGTGCGGGGTTTATTTTCTTTGATCGTACAACTCAATTAGATAAACTTCGTCTTATTTTGGGAAAAATTCCTGGAGAAAAAGCCCTTGAAGCTCCTTCGACAACACAGGTTGTTGGGTTATCAACCAGGTAAGTTGGCACACCTAATTCCTTGGTTAATAATTTCTCCATACCTGGAAGAAGTGCTGTCCCTCCACAGAGAGCAATGCCCCGATCAATAATATCAGAAACCAGCTCAGGGGGTGTTTTTTCCAGGACCCGGCGGGCCGTCTCAACGATTTCTTTTAATGGGCCTTGAAGTGCTTCTACAATTTCACCAGTTGTCAATGTAAGGGGCTGCGGCAAACCTGTCACTTGGTCTTGACCCTGGATTTCTATACCCATTTTCTCTTCCATGGGAACCGCAGCGCCGATCTCCATTTTTATCCGTTCTGCGGTTGGTTGGGCAATGATCAACCCATATTTCCTTCTCACATAAGTAGAGATGGCTTCATCTAGATCCGCTCCACCTTTTCTGAGAGTGCCCGCAGATACAATGCCGTAAAGGGACAAGACGGCAGCTTGAGTTGCTCCACCACCAAGGATCAAGATCATATTGCCTGTTGGCGTATTAATTGGAAGATCTATACCGATTGCCGCTGCCATAGGTTGAGGAATCATGAATACCTCTCTGGCGCCGGCTTCTAAAACGGCTTCCTGAACAGCCCGGATTTCGACACTCGTGACGCCATAGGGAATGGTCACCATGACCCGTGGATGAAATAAACGGATCGGACCGGTCACTTTATTGATCAAATATTCCAGCAAGCGCATGGTGACTTCATAGTCGGCAATTACACCATGCTGAAGTGGATAGGAAATTTCAAACGTATCCGGCACCCTTCCAAACATGTCCTTCGCTGCCTGGCCATATTCAACAATTTTTTGTTCATCAATGGTAATTGCCGCAACAGTGGGAATCCTTTCCAATAGAATACCCTCTTCGGCAATCATCGTGTAATATGTACCTAGATCTATCCCAAAATCTTGCGAAAATAATGCCATGTTTAACCTATTCTGAAGTGCCCATACCTGGAGGTCTGGAGCGCTGTCCACGTTTTCTGAATTGTTCTATTGTTTTTAGGCGAAGGTTTGAACGCTTCAATGCAGATTGAACGCGTAAATAAGTATCCGTGTCAAGCGGACTATCATCTGCGAGCAATTTACTGGCTCTTTCCATGGCTTCTTCAGCCCGCTGAATATCAATATCTTCCACGTTCTCTGCAGCATCAGCCATGATCGTAACAATATCAGGCTGAACTTCTATGAAACCGCCAGTCACTGTAAAAACCTCTTCTCGATCTCCGCTCTTAACCCGGATTACTCCAAGCTCCAGGGTAGATAACAAGGGAGCGTGTCCAACAAGGATACCCATCTCCCCCAACGACCCGGGGACAATGACTATATCTGCTTCGCCTTCATAAACCAGGCGGTCCTGGGAAACTATTTCACACCTGATAGGCATATAATTTGCTCCTGATATTAAGCTGCTTCAATCCGTTCTGCTTTTTCAACTGCTTCATCAATGGTACCCACCAACATGAAGGCATCCTCAGGCAAATGATCGTGTTTTCCATCCAGGATCTCACTGAATCCCCGGATGGTCTCTTTGATAGGCACATATTTTCCGGGCAGGTTAGTGAACTGTTCAGCGACAAACATCGGCTGTGAGAAGAATCGTTCAATTTTCCGGGCCCGGGAAACAGCAATTTTATCATCCTCAGAAAGTTCATCCATGCCCAAAATGGCAATAATATCCTGCAGATCTTTGTACTTTTGAAGCACTTCCTGTACACGGCGAGTGATTTTATAGTGTTCCTGACCGACAATATTTGGATCAAGAATCCGGGAAGTAGAAGTTAAGGGATCAACTGCTGGATAGATGCCCTTTTCTGAAATAGATCTTTCCAAAGCAATGGTCGCATCCAGGTGTGTAAAGGTAGCAACAGGTGCGGGATCTGAATAATCATCTGCAGGCACATAGATGGCCTGCATCGAGGTGATTGATCCGGTTTTTGTACTGGTGATCCGCTCCTGGAGATTACCCATTTCAGTAGCCAGGGTAGGCTGATAACCAACTGCCGATGGCATCCGGCCCAGCAATGCTGAAACTTCCGCGCCCGCCAGGGAAAAACGGAAAATGTTATCAATGAACATTAACACATCTCGTCCTTCATCACGGAATTTTTCAGCCATCGCCAATCCTGTCAAGGCCACTCTTAGCCGAGTTCCCGGAGGTTCATTCATCTGGCCGTAAACCATGACTGTGTCTTTCATAACGCCGGATTCAAGCATTTCCCTGTAGAGCTGAGTGCCCTCACGGGTCCTTTCACCGACACCTGCAAAAACTGAGTTTCCTTCATGTTCCGTCGCAACGGAGCGGATCAGCTCCATGATGATCACAGTTTTGCCAACTCCTGCACCTCCAAATACTCCGGTTTTCCCACCTTTCGTAAACGGAGCAACCAGGTCGATGGATTTAATGCCGGTTTCAAATACTTCAACTTCAGTGGATTGTTCGTCAAATGGTGGAGCCAAACGATGGATTGGATAGTATTCATCAGCAACCACATCACCTTTATTATCAATGGGATGCCCCAACACATCCAGTACTCGCCCTAAAACTTTTTCTCCAACAGGTACCATGATGGGGGAGCCGGTGCCCATAACTGCCATTCCCCGCCATAACCCATCTGTAGGTCCCATGGCAACACAGCGGACTTCTCTTCCACCAAGATGAATTTCAACTTCGAGGACAAGATCTTCACCATCAGTTTTAACAATTAAGGCATCATAAATATTCGGCAATCTTCCACCGGAAAACTTCACATCGATAACGCCGCCTTTGATCTCGATGATGCGTCCATTGGCTTCTGTCATTACATCCTCCACTACTTTTTACCTATCTTCTTACATTATCGTTTTGATTTCAATCTTGTTTTGACACAGCTTCTGCACCACCGGCAATGTCTAGCAATTCACTAGTAATAGCCTGCTGCCGGGCTTTGTTATATTCTAATTGAAGGGCGTCAGCCAGGTCGGTTGCATTATCTGTAGCATTTTTCATGGCCACCATTCTGGCGGAATGTTCACTTGCAATGGATTCAATCACGGCATGGAAAACCTGCAGAACTGTAAATCTAGGTACAATTTCATTTAGAATTGATTTTTGGTCCGGTTCAAAGATATAACCTCCGACCAAAGGTTTGGTTTCCTCAAAATCTTTCACACGGTCGTCAAGTTCAGTTTCCAGAGGAAGCAGCTTTTTGACAACCGGCTGATGATTCATGCGGTTAATAAACCGGGTATAGATCAGGTAAACCTCGTCTACATCTCCCTCAAGGAACTGGTCAATAGCTATCCGCCCCACTGCTGAGATATCTGTATATGACGGCCGACCAGGGAGATTGCTGAATTCTGCCAGGATCTCATTGCCTCTTCTAAGCAGCTGGTCACGGCCCCGTTTACCGATCGTGACATAATTAATTGGCACCTCAACCCCTCTGGACCATAGATCAACAGCGCGGATCACATTTGAGTTATAGGCTCCTGCCAACCCCCTGTCACCACTGATGACGATTGCCATGATCCGTTTAATCTCAGAGTGCCTGTCCAATAATGGATGCAAGGTTGTTCGGTCCGGCTGTCCAGCAATATGCTGCAACACCTGCCAGGCTTTTACCGAGTACGGACGAGTATCTTCCAACTGGTCGATTGCCTTGCGCACTTTACTGGCACTGACCGCCTGGAGAGCCCGCGTCACTTGAGATATATTCTTGACGCTTTTTATCCGTTGTTTTACTTCTCTTGCATTAGCCATGAATTATTATCCTCAGGACCTCTGGATTGCCAATAGATCAATTATAGTGAGAAAGAATCCAATGCAGTCTTGAGCTGTTCTTCAATTTTGTCAGTTATCTGTTTTTCTTTCAATATTGCGGAGATCAAATCAGGGTGGCTGGATTCCACAAAACGGATAAGCTCTGTTTCCCACTTGATCATATCTACGAGGTCAACGGAATCCGCATACCCATTTGTTGCGGCATAAATCACTACAATTTGATTGGCAATAGGCACTGGTGAGAATTGAGGTTGTTTCAGCACTTCCCGCAAACGGCGACCTCGATCGAGTCTGGCTTGGGTAGCTTTATCAAGATCAGATCCAAACTGGGCAAATGCAGCCAATTCCCGGAAGGCAGCCATCTCCAGGCGCAGTTGTCCTGCGACCTGCTTCATGGCTTTTATTTGTGCGTCACCTCCAACTCTTGAGACGGAAATACCGGCATTGATAGCCGGACGAATGCCAGAGTAAAAGAGATCATTCTCCAGGTAAATCTGGCCATCCGTTATGGAAATAACATTTGTAGGAACGTATGCTGAAACATCTCCCAACAACGTCTCAATAATTGGCAAAGCTGTTAAAGAACCTCCAGATCCCTTAACCTTGACGATTTTTCCGGGAGTGCCGGATTCTAGATCCTTTTTAGCATCACCCATGGCCAGTGGTCCGACATAAACCTTCTTGTTAACTGAATCCTTACTCTGGGCAAACTCCCCCTTAAAATCAGTCGGAGCGATCACATAGTGATCCGCGAGACGGGCTGCTCTTTCCAGTAAGCGGGAATGCAGATAAAACAAGTCACCAGGATAGGCTTCACGTCCAGGAGGACGTCTAAGCAGCAATGACAGTTCCCGATATGACCAGGCATGTTTGGAAAGGTCATCGTAAACGATTAAGGCATTCCTGCCGGCATCCATAAACTCTTCACCCATGGCACAGCCGGCATAAGGAGCAATATACTGGAGTGCGCTGGGTTCTTCTGCCGAGGCAGAAACGACAATGGTATGCTCCATTGCTCCATATTCTTCCAACGTTGCTACTGTTCGGGCGACACCGGATTTTTTCTGACCGATAGCCACATAGATACAGATCACATCCTTGCCTTTCTGGTTGATGATGGCATCAATCGCAATGGCTGTTTTTCCGGTTTGCCGGTCGCCAATGATTAACTCACGCTGGCCACCACCAATTGGAATCATTGAGTCAATAGCTTTAATACCAGTCTGAACAGGCTGATCTACGTCTTTCCTATCAATGACTCCGGGGGCAATTCTTTCAATTGGCCGGTATCCACTATGCTGGATAGGACCTTTTCCGTCAATAGGTTGACCGATTGCATTTACAACTCTGCCAATCAATCCATCTCCTACAGGAACCGAAGTAATTCTGTTTGTTGAACGAACTTCCATGCCTTCGATAATAGCGTCATATTCACCCATGATTATGACACCGACATTGTCCTTCTCGAGGTTAAAAGCAGTACCCAAAACACCATTTCCGAATTGGACCAATTCCTGGGCTTTAACATCAGACAATCCGCTAACTCGGGCAATTCCATCCCCGGCATCAATCACAGCACCGACACTTTGAACTCCTGCAGTAGGTTGGAATTCTTCAATAAACTTACTAAAATCTTCAGAAATCTGATTAATGGATTCGGTCACGCTACCTCCGCTGTGAACACTTGAACAAATTTAGAAAATAATATTTTAAAGTCACAATTTAATGATCATCCCACAGGTGATCGATCCTCTGTGATTTCACCTTCATATAAATTTTATATATCCACTTCTGAAGACTCCTGCAGTCAACAGAATTTCCCTGTTTAACACCGCAAAAATGATAACTGATTGTAGGCAGATTGTCCAGAAGATTAACTTCTAACTGAAATATCTTAAGGCTATCATTAATCTAGTTTCCAGATCTAATGAAGCGTCTGATGGTATTGTCTGGAGTGCTGCCTGGGCTTCGAGCACGGTATATCCCAGGGAAGTTAACGCTTCCCGCACCTCAGCATTGACACCAGCCGATTCAGGTGAAATAACCATATCTTCGGTGAACGTGATCCGATCCTCAAGTGTGAGGACTATCTTCTGGGCAGTCTTTTTCCCAATTCCAGATACCTGGGCAAATACCTCGTCCTGCTTATTCAATATCGCTCGCTTTATTACATCCGGTGAATGAGTTGAAAGTGTTTCCAACGCCAGGCGCGGACCCACGCCATTAACCTTGATCAATTCCTGGAAAAGGACTATTTCATCCTGGTCTTTAAACCCATATAGGGTTAATGAATCCTGCCTCACGACCAAATTTGTAAAGAGAGAGATTTTTTCTCCTCTCCGTAATGATTTGTGGGATATTTTCGTCACGTAGATCAGGTAACCAATACCACCTACTTCAACAATGATGGAGTCCTCTCCTATATGAATGACCTGGCCTTGAATGCTAGCTATCATAAGAACATCTCTCAGCCTAACAAAATAAAACCAACACCAATTACCAGCATCAGTACGATCACCGGTAATACAAATTTCCTCAACAACTTTGATCCAAGATAATATAGCAGGGTTCCCTTGGCCAAGGTATTGGACATAGTAGCCAGGATAACTGCAACTTTACCGGTATTCAAGGATATCGAACCGCCTAACCGTGTCAGACCTGATATTGAAAGAGTTATTGCATCCACATCAGCCAAACCAGCAAAGAAGCTTGTGATAAAGATGCCCTTTTCACCCAGGTATATTTCAGCAGCTTTCGTAATTAACAATATTACCGCAAAGATCAATCCAAACTTGATAGCCGGCCCAAGTTCAAACGGATTGGATAGACTTAATTCTTCTTCATCTACTGCTAACTGTGAAAAATACAGATAAATTGCATAGATCAGTCCAGCAATGCCCATGGCGGTCAACGCCGGCCAAATCAGGGGAAGCAATCGGCTGTTTATCACAGCTACTTCAACAATTACCCTGAAAAACATAATCACCCAGCTGGTGATGATCGCAACAGCAAAGGGCCTTTCCAGCCCTTCTTCTGTTTTACTTCGCTGGGAAAAACTTATGGTTGTAGCCGTACTAGAAGCCAATCCACCCAGCAGACCGCTTATGCCTAAACCTTTTTTGGGACCGACAACTTTAACCAGAACATAACCCAAAAAATTAATTCCGGATATAAAAACTACCATTTTCCAGATCTGATAAGGATTAAGGATATCCAGGGGAGGTGGACCAAAAGTATTATTTGGCAGTATGGGTAGGATGATGGCTGTAATAACAGCAAACTGCAGGGTTGCAAATACATCTTCCTGGGTTATTACTTTTACAAATTCACGTAGTTCCCATTTCACGGCCAGCAGAACGGTTGTTACAACCCCCAGGGCAGCAGCGAATTGTACTGAATGAAAATAACAAATCCCTCCAATCAGGATGGTGATCAGGGCCGCAACCTCGGAGGTAATACCAATCTCTTCTCTCTCAGTCGCCGTTATAAAATAAGCCACAACGATCATTATGCCGAGCAATAACACTAATCCGATAAATACCCAGGGGGAATTAATTTTATCTGCCAATAACCCAGAAGTTGCACCGTACAAAGCCATCAGGGCAAAACTTCGAGCGCCAGCAAAGAGTCCTCTACCTTTGCTAAAGCCATGAGCATATTCCCGCTGCATGCCAATTAAAACTCCAATTAGCAATGCTGCGCCAAATCTCAAAAATAAATCTTGATTGACCATTTTACTTGTAAGCCTTTCTCGTCGAGTGCAAGTAACAAATCGCGACAGCCAGGGCGTCAGCCGCATCATCTGGTCGGGGGAGATCTTCCAGTTCCAGGATGACTTTTACCATCTGCTGAACCTGCTTTTTATCAGCGTTCCCATATCCTACTACCGCCAATTTGATTTCCAGGGGTGTATATTCTCCCACAATCAATTCCGCTTCCGCGGCAGCAATTAAAGCCGCACCCCTGCCCTGACCTACAGAAAAAGCCGTTCTAACATTCTTTTGAAAAAACAACTTTTCAACTGCACAACAATCAGGTTTATTTTCCTCGATTACCCCTCTCAATGCCTGGTAGATATGAAGCAGTCTGCGGGGTTCGTCCCAATCACTCGGAGTAGTGATAACCCCATGATTGAGCCACTCGAGTTCACCTCCCTCCAGCTCTCGAATAATCCCGTATCCGGTAATAGCAGTACCCGGGTCAATACCGATCACAACACGAATTACATCCATGATTTACGAGAGCCGTTCCAGAGCTTCATCCGTTATCTTAAGATTTGTGTACACTTCCAAAATATCATCTGATTCTTCCAGCGTATCAATAACTTTCATTACCTGAATGGTTTCTTCCAAGTCCAATTCAATTTCCTGGTTTGGATCCATCCTTAATCCAGAAGCCTCAGCGACAATAGAAGCTGCCTTTAATTGATCATGGATGGTTTTAAATGATTCAGCTGGTCCAATAATTTCAAAATATTCCCCTTCTTCCAGAACATCGTCAGCTCCGGTTTCAACAGCAATTTCAAACAAATCATCAAATTGATGGTTTCCACAAGGAATATTGAAAAATGATTTCCTGGTGAATTGCCAGGATACAGACCCTTCCTGCCCCATACTTCCACCATGTTTTGTCAGCACATGCCGAATATCCGCGACAGTTCGATTTCTATTATCTGTAATGCAATTTAAAAGGACCGCAATTCCATGCGGCGCATATCCTTCATAAAGGATATTTTCCATCGTGACTGCACCACGATCTTCCCCGGTCCCCCTTTTAATTGCTTTATCAATATTCGAACTGGGCATATTGGCGTCTCTTGCGCGGTCAATAGCCAGTCTCAATCCAAAATTCATATCAGGATCCCCTCCGCCTTCCCTGGCAGCGATTTGGATTTCCCGGGCAAGCTTTGTGTATACTGCTCCCCGACGGGCATCAGTTTGAGCTTTTTTATGTTTAATGGTCGACCACTTTGAATGTCCTGACATTCTGAACCTCCCCAAATGGGTTGCAATAGCGAATTTCATAAAGATAAAACTATGAAATCCAATCCAATTTATTTTGATCTAATTATAACATCTGGCTCTTAATTACAGTCGATCTAGAGGATCATGATTGAAGAATAAAAAAATCTTTATTTCTTCATCAGGTAGCCGCCCAAATCGGGAAACTCACTTGAAAGTACTCTACTAGCTGATCCGGTCATCAAGCCGGTTCAAGCCCAACTCAGCAGCCAAATCAATAACACCTTCAAATTCTTCCCTGTGAACTAGACAGTTAATTTCAGGGACCCTGTGCGCCCGATAGGCTGGTCGGTATTGATCCATAATGTTCAAGTAGGTATTTCTTGAAATTTCCCTGGCAACAAAATCCAACACGTTTTTGGATCCTGCCAATCCAGCCGGCAGCACTAGATGGCGAATAAGCAGGCCTTTTACTGCAATTCCCCTGGAATCCAACTGAAGATCTCCCACCTGCCTGTGCATCTCCCGGATAGCTTTTTTGTTAACCGAAGGGTAATCAGGAACGCCTGATAGGCGTTCGCCTGGATTATCTGAACTGTATTTCATGTCCGGCATATAGATGTCGATAATGCCATCTAATAATTCCAGCGTACTGATTGAATCATATCCACCGGTATTATAAACAATTGGCAAACTTAATCCTTTTTTGGCTGCCAGATAGATCGCCTCGAGTATCTGGGATATCACATGGGTTGGAGATACAAGATTAATATTGTGGCAACCCGTTGCCTGCAGATCGAGCATCAACCCGGCTAGATCCTCAGCCGTCACCAGTCTGCCTGCCAGCTTCTGACTGATATCAGCGTTTTGACAATAGATACAAGAAAGGTTACAACCACTGAAGAATATTGTTCCGGACCCTTTCCATCCTCTTAATGGTTTTTCTTCTCCTAAATGGGGACCATAGCTATTGACCCAGGCTTGCTGACCAACACCGCAGATACCTAGTTCTCCAGCCAGCCGGTTGACAGAACAATTCCTGGGACAGAGGTCACATCTGGCTAATTTTTTATTCATCTCCACAACCCGTTTTTTAAGAATACCTGAGGATAACAGGTCCCGGTATGCCGGCAAACAACTCATAATCATCTCTCCTTCATCCATTATAACGGGTAAGGAATAACTTCCCTTACACATCATTACCTTATCTTTAAGTATTTTTTACAGCTTGTTTTATTTGCCCCTATTCGATAGAATTTGGATGGAGGATTCTACTTGAACAAGTTTACTCGCAGAAATTTCCTGAGATTATCTTTAATGAGCCTGCTCGGGTCAGGTTTTTCAACGGGTTTCACGGCCTATGGTATCCGAAGAACGAAAGGGTTGATTGGAAGGATTGCCGCTGATAATAAAACCATCTCAATTTATGAAGAACCAGATTATGAGAGCTCTACCGTTCGGGAAACTATTTTTGACGAACTGATCCACCTTTATTATGAACAGGAGATCACTCAGGAAGATAATCCCCCACAGCAATGGTACAGAGTCTGGGGAGGTTACCTGCCGGGAGTCTATGTCCAGCAAACCCGCTATCGTTTAAATAAACCCATTGATTCGATCTCTGAATGCGGAATCCTGGCTGAGATCACCGTCCCTTTTACGGAAGCATATACGTTCAGCGAATACCAGGGCTGGAAATTAAAATATCGGCTTTACTATGAAACCAACCATTGGATAACTGGAATTAAAGAAGGACCAGACGGAAACCAATGGTACGAGCTGACTTCCCAGCTCTCAACCTCTCTGGTTTATTATGTTCGCAGGTACCATATCAGACCAATTCAAGACCCGGAGTACATTCCTACCAGCATACATGTCCCACCCGAGAAGAAACACATCAAGGTTTCTCTCAAGGACCAAACACTTTCCGCTTTTGAAGAAGACAAACTGGTGTACGCCACCAAGATATCTTCAGGTCTGGGTTATAAAGAGGTTAGCTTAAAAAATCCTAACGCAACAGCCACGCCCAGAGGCACTTTTTTCGTAACTTCCAAGTATCCCTCAAAACATATGGGAGGAGTAATAGCAACTGGCGCGCCAGGAAGCTACTCCCTTCCCGGTGTTCCCTGGGCTACTTTTTTCATATTTGATACCGGAGTAGCGTTTCACGGCACCTATTGGCACAATAATTTCGGAAAGCGAATGAGCCATGGCTGTATCAATATGAAAAACTCTGATGCTAAATGGCTCTTCAGATGGGTTAACCCAGCGTACGATCCTCCCTATAAAAATCATTGCAATTGGCATAATACAGGACATGGAACCCGAATCGTAATTGACTGATAACAAGCCGCATATCCATTGTGTGTTAAAATGGGCGCATGAGTGGCAAAACAATTACCAAGAACAGAAAAGCCTTTTTTAACTTTGAGATCCTGGACACGTATGAGGCTGGAATTGTTCTGCAAGGTTCTGAAATAAAGTCTATACGTAATCACCAGATCAGCATAGATCAGGCATATATTCACGTAGATGGCGAAGAAGCCTGGCTGATCGATTCTTATATTAACCCCTACGAACAGGCTAGCATTTATAATCACAATCCCAATCGACACAGAAAACTCCTGCTCCATAAAAAAGAGATTCTGGAATTATGGGATAGGGTCAGAATCAAAGGTAATACGATAGTCCCCCTGCGAGTTTACCTGTCTCACGGCAGGGCTAAAATCGAGATTGCCGTTGCCAAGGGCAAAAAACTCCGCGACAAAAGGAGAGAAATTGCCGAGCGGGAATCAGAACGCCAAACCGAAAGAGAGCTGAGAAAAATCGGTCTATAACAGCTCAAACAACCCAAATTGGATTAGAAATGAGTCTTCCCTCTACAATTGCTGGCTTAAATCAGCTTCCACTGCAAATCAAAAGGGAGACATATTCCAAAATTATTCCTCCCGAGCTGCTGGAGATGTTTGGTATCCAGGAGGATCTGCTGGATAACCAGGGAAATGATCTTTTTCAGTTGAATTGTCATCCGGGATCAACCGATGTCGAACTTGCCCTGTTTCATTCTATTGAAGCCCGGGATCCCATTATCTTCGGACATCTCACAGATACAATCCACGGACAGCTTCATATTCTTCTGTACGGTATGAATGACATAAACTCACAGCGGTTTGATGTTGACCAAATGCCTGATGGAACAAAAACCGATTTTGGGTACAACCAGCGTAATTTAGAAGCTGAAGTTCAAGCTCTTAATGCCGGGCTTGCACCAGGACAAATATACCGCGGACCCCGCTTATTCCAACAATCCTTAAAACAGTTCGAGAGTTTTGTAGCTTGCCTGGGCCAGGACTTATTTTTTGTCGAGCCCCTTTATTATCATATTGCACTGATCTTTGAGAATTACAATTTCCAATATCAATCAGGTAAAAAATTTATGGACCGGATTTACTCCGGATTCTCAAAAGATGGTGATCTAATTTCCCATCTAGATGGAAGCAACCCATTTAGACAGCCTAAGGCTACTGTCCATCTTCGCCTGCGTTCCTGGGCGGTTCATGACAATATTCTCGGTGAACCATTTTCAAACGTTACCATGTATAAATATATTGATAAAGATTCAACACCATGCCGCGAAATTACACTCCCATGGTAAATATCAAGCTAATAAAATATATGTGTTGGGGCTAATAAATTATGATCCATATTGACGGAAACTCACTGACCCTTGAAGAAATTCACCTGGTGGCAAATGAGAATCTTCCAGTCTCCTTAGCACGCGGTGCAGTTGAAAAAATAAAAAAATCCAGGAGCTGGGTTGAAAATATTATCAGCCAGGGTGAGCCAGTTTATGGCATCAATACAGGTTTCGGGGTATTTGCAGACCGTCAGATTTCCGGTGAAGAAACCAAGCAGCTGAATAGAAATCTAATTCTCAGCCATGCAGTGGGTACCGGTGCTGCTCTGCCAACTGAAGTGGTCAGAGCGGCTATGCTGATCCGGGCAAATACTTTATCCAAGGGATATTCCGGAGTTCGCCTGCAGCTGATTGAAACTTTGCTGGAAATGTTAAATAAGGGTATCCACCCGGTAATTCCATCCCAGGGTTCTCTGGGTTCCTCCGGAGACCTGGCACCCCTGTCACATTTAGCCCTGGTAATCTCTACTGATGAAAATGACCATGAAGAAGAGTCAGGGGCCGCTGAATATCAAGGTGTGTTGTCATCGGGCAAAAAAGCCATGGAACAGGCAGGCATTTCGCGTATCATCCTGAAAGCCAAAGAAGGAATTGCCCTCAATAACGGAGCGACATTTTCAGCAGCCATTGCAGCCCTGTGCTGTTATGAAGCTAATATCCAGTTAGGGATCGCAGATATAGCTCTGGCGTTAAGTTTAGAGAGTTTACGAGGAATTTCCAGTGCTTTTGACCCCCGAATTCATCAATCCCGGCAGCATCCCGGCCAGATCGCAGTTGCCCAGAAAATACTCCAATTGATAGCTGGAAGCACACTGATAGACTCCACGGACAGAGTCCAGGATGCTTATTCCCTGAGATGTGGACCCCAAGTCCAGGGCCCAGCCTGGGAAACGCTTCAATTTACAGAACAGGTAGTAATAAGGGAAATCAATGCCGCCACAGATAATCCTTTGATTTTTGGTGAAGGAGAAGCAATCTCAGGTGGAAATTTCCACGGCGAACCAATAGGGATGGTGATGGATTTCCTGGGCATTGCTCTCACAGAAATTGCGGGCATATCAGAAAGACGAATTTACAGGCTGACTGATGGAAAATTAAATGAGGATCTGCCTTCCATGCTGGTTGATAATCACGAAGCCGCTGGTTTAAATTCTGGGATGATGATGCCCCAATACACAGCCGCTTCACTGGTGCTTGAAAACCGATCCCTGGCATCCCCGGATTCGATCTATTCCCTGCCAACCTCGGCAGCCCAGGAAGATCATAATGCTAACTCCATGACCGCTGCCAGACACACCAGGTCGATTATTGAAAACACCTGGCATGTTCTTGCTATTGAACTGTATACCGCTGCCAGAGCTGTAGATATCCGCAGAAAGGAAAATCCAAATGCTGCTCTTGGTGTGGGCACTGATGCGGCTTACCAGGCAATCAGGAATGTGGTCGCATATCAACCGGGTGATGCTCTCTGGGGCCCAGAAATTGATATGGTAAAGCATATCGTAAAAAATGGTCATTTATCAACACAGGTGAAGAACACGCTTTCAATTCATTAATCTGTCATCTGTTAAATCGGATAATGGATTTACATTCAGATCTGTTATAGAAAGGTCAACATCAGGAGCTGCTAGAATTAATGAGAAATCAAACAACGCCTGATTATTTAACAGCTACGGTATTGGTATCTGTCTTTTACGTCGCTGCCCAGATGATGGCAGACATTGCCAGTTTAAGAATTGTGCTCATTGCTGGTTTTTCAATTGACGCAGGAACATTTGTCTATCCCCTGACATTCACCCTGAGGGACATGGTCCACAAAGTTGCCGGCATCAAAACTGCCCGAATATTGATCATCGCAGCCGCTGGTGTGAATTTGGTGATGGCATTATTGTTCAAGGTGGTGTCCATCTTACCAGCCGATCTCACCGTTGGACCGCAGATAGAATTTACCCGGGTTCTATCGCCGATCTGGCGGATTGTAGCGGCATCCATTCTAGCTGAGGTTGTCTCTGAATTAATTGATACGGAAAGCTACCGGATTTGGGTTGAAAAAGTCACCACTAAACATCAATGGACCAGGGTTCTGGTCAGTAATGCCATCAGCATTCCTGTGGATAGTTTTCTATTCAGTATGCTGGCTTTTTGGGGTGTTTTCCCTCCAACGGTCGTATTCTCTATTTTCCTGAGCAATATGATTATTAAGGGAATCACTACTATCATCAGCATACCGGGAATTTACCTGGTACCAGAAAAAAGTTAGCCAATCTGAATCTCAGCCAGATATATCGACTCACTGATTAAGTCCAATCAGTTGCGGAAGCTCCCAAACAGGTATAATATTATCTCGACATCGAATATTCACATAACTGATTTGTGTTCAGGGAGGCATACAATGAAAAAAACATTCCTATTTCTTGCAATTGTCATTTTGCTAATGATTTCTCTCACCGCATGCAATATGCCGGGCAGATCAATTTCCTCTGCCGACAAAACAGCTACTATTGACGCCTCTGTCGCAGAAACAGTCGCAGCCAGGGGTGTAACTTCAACTGAGCCAAGCAGCGGAAGTTCAGAAACAATTACAGATACTCCTGATCCAGGACCTGGTGATCCGCCGACGTCAACACCACAACCTGACACCCAAACTCCCTCAGAAACCCCCATTCCCTGTAATCTGGGGCGTTTCGTAACAGATATCACCATCCCTGATGGGACTGTATTTGAACCCGGGGAGGTATTCACAAAAACCTGGCGATTAAGGAATGTCGGATCCTGCGCCTGGACATCTGGATACGATATTGTCTTTTCTGGCGGAGATGCCATGAATGGTGCCAGCCCCGTTCAGGTCACAGCGGGCACTGTCAATCCCGGGCAGAGCGTTGATATCTCTGTAGACTTAACAGCTCCTGGCTCAGCCGGAACTTACCGGGGGAATTGGCAGCTTAGAGACCCATCAGATGTGATATTCGGAATCGAAAACAGCTCCAGCGAATTATTCTGGGTTGAAATTGAGGTCATTGTGCCAACAGATACACCTGCGGCTGTCTCAGCTACCTTACATACTTCCAGCTACAGCGGATCGATGAGTGTCGGAGGGTCGGACAGTATTATCAAATTAGGAATCGCGCCCAATGGTGATGCAATAAGAGCCTTTGTGGATTTCGATTTGAGCGCATTGGCCAGTTTATCATCCAGCTCAGCCATTCAGTCCGCGACATTGGATGTAAGCGACTATACTGGCTCTGGCTGCTTTAATTTTTTGCACCCCCTCAAAGCCGGCCAAATTAACTATGGAGCAATAAAAAACTATCCCTCAGATTTTAATCAATCTCCCTCTGCTAGTATCTTTGAAGTTCCCTCGGGGTTGGGTATTTCTGGACCAATAAACATAACCTCGATCCTGCAGAATTATGTCAGTTCGAATGGTGCGGGACATTTCCAATTTCGAATGGAGCTAGAGGGAGATGATTCTGGCGCAGCTTTCAATTGTATGATGCAATGGTCGGACCCATTGATAAATATGACTTTCCTGCCATAACACTACATCTAAATACAAAAGAAAAATCCCTCTTGCATAGCTTGAGGGATTTTTTTATTAAATATTTAGGTGCCCGGTTCAATCACCAAGCCCGGCAAACAAATCACCCAAAACCTTATCGGACTCAGGTTTAGGATTTGCCTGCATAAACTGGTCATCAGATCCTGCGCCCATCAGCCAGGCCAATACTTTCATAAACCCGCTTGTCAACCCTGCTCCTCCCTGGCTGGCATGGCAACCAGCAGCTGCCGCTTTTTTGTCCTTGTACTCAAAGTAATTTATCCGAGCGTGAACAGGAAACTCATCCACTGCCATCTGGGTTAGGTCTATATCTTTGTTTTTTCCATATTTGCTGGGGTCCTTGCCAAGCAGCTTCAATAATCGGACATTGAACCGGATGAAATAGCGCGGGATGGTGTGGTAGAACAATTTGGCAGGCTGATATGGAGGATAATTACCCTGGTATGAAGAATCCCCGGCTAGTTCAAATGCTCTTGTTGCTGCCTCGTGGATAAAAATATGATCCGGATGCCTGTAGCCGCCAATTGGATCGAAAGTTAACACTACCTGGGGTTTAATCTCGCGGATTATATCTGTGACCTCACTGGCTACCTGATCCAGTGGAGCATTGATCAAAGCCTGCGGGTTTTTATTATCCACGCTTCCCACCATGCCGGAATCCCGGTAATCGAGCAAATGTACCATTTCTATACCTAGCTCTTTTACCGCGCAATTTAATTCATGAACCCGTAGATCAGCGATGGACGAATAACCTTCCAGATATTCCGGGTCGACTTCTCCGGCTTCCCCTCGCGTCGCGCAAATCAGGTGGACATCCACCCCTTGCCCGGCGTATTTCGCCAGGGTTCCACCCATGCCAAATGATTCATCATCAGGGTGGGCTAAAACTGATAAGAGAACTTTCTTCAAAATGATTTCTCCAATAAATAAAATGATGTCTTCCAGACAAGTTGGGTGGATTATAACATTCAGGTTTTGAGGCATCTCTTTATATTACAATTCATATATATTTCTTACTGTCCAATGGAAAGGTCATCGGCATGTCTTATCAAACAACACCTGAGATCATTAACTGGCTGCTGGAAGGAGATCCCTGTGTTCGCTGGCAGGTGCAGCGGGATTTACTCGGTGAGACACCAGCCAAATATAACAAAACCAGGAAGATGATAGAACAACAAGGTTGGGGGAAAAAACTGCTGTCCCACCAGGATGAGACTGGCACCTGGGGAGGTGGTTATTATTCACCTAAGTGGGTTTCCACCCATTACACTTTGATTTCCTTAACCAGATTAGGCTTACCTCAAAACAATCCCCAGGCGCTGAAAGGCTGCCAGGTCTACTTAGATAAGGCTTATTACGAGGCAGACGGAGGAATGAATATATCTGTTAGCTATGACTATAGTGA
>CAYUXO010000005.1:0-54493 GCA_964448865.1 uncultured Anaerolineales bacterium | reverse complement strand
AAGTTATCCAGCGGCTTTAGCTGTGCTGGACCTGGCAGGCATTCAAGCAAAAGAAAAACAAAAAACTCGACAGACTGCCCTGGTAAAGTTAAGCCAGGAAAAATCCGCAGAAGATTTAGCTTTAGATCTTCAGATTGGAATTCCAACTCTGTTTGACATCTTTAAACAGCTCGCTCAACCTGGGCGTGATCCAAGGCAAGAACTGCCGAAACCATTCCTGCGGGTTGATGTGCTGACCATGGATGATTTGGTTCAGGGGATGGAACTGCAGGGTACAGTCCAGAACGTAGTGGAGTTCGGCGCCTTTGTTGATCTGGGTGTGAAACAGGACGGTTTGCTTCACCGTACACAAATCCCGGTCGGGTTGGACCTCAACCTGGGGGATATTATCCGCGTGACCATCCGTAATATTGATAAGGACCGGGGCAGGATCAGCCTGGGATGGGCGGGGGACTGAAATCAGCTAACCCCACAACCCGGGATGGTTATCTTGTTCAACAGGAGTTGGATGCCAGCTACAGTTCTGCCTGGAAAGAAACCTGGGTGGACCTGCCTGATTGGACTGGATATTTTTTCACTTTCATTCAAGGCGGTTATTGAATATAAGTCGTCTTATGCTAGGATTTGTTAATAAGTTCTCCTCAAAAATATCGACAATATTCAATCTCATTGCTGGTTAATATAATCCTCGCAGTTCAGCGGATTTGAATTGCGAGGGGTGCCCGGAAATAAACTTCGCCTACCGGGATAGGTCCCCAACAGGCAGATTATTGTTTTGGCAACTTTCAGTTTCAGTTTTATGAGCTAATTATTGATGATCCCCTAGACATGAATGGCTTGGCCGGTCACTGCTTTGGCGGCTTCGTGCAGTACCTCACTCAGAGTGGGATGAGCATGAACATTGTGTCCGATTTCGGACGCAGTGAGTTCATTGCCCTGGGCCAGGGTTAATTCCGGCAGCAGTTCGGTTACTTCCGGTCCGATCATATGAGCTCCCAGAATTTCCCCGTATTTTTTGTCAGCGATAATTTTCACCCATCCGGCATAGTCACCCAAGCCCAGGGCTTTGCCGTTGGCTTGGAAGTTGAATTTTCCTACCGCAATCTCATACCCTGCTTCCCTGGCACCCTCTTCAGTCAGGCCAAAAGAAGCCACCTGCGGATGACAATAGGTAGCTTTAGGCATATTTTGGTAATTAAGAGCTGAGGTTGGTTTTCCAGCAATTGCTTCTGCGCAGACCACGCCCATGGCCATTCCGGCATGGGCCAGCATCAGCTTGCCGGTTACATCACCAATGGCCCAGATTCCCGGGATATTGGTTTTCATAGATTCGTCGATGATGATGAACCCTTTCTGGTCCAGATCAACACCAGCTTTATCCAATCCTAAATTCTGGGTATTGGGCACAAAGCTGGTCGCCAGCAGCACCTGGTCCGCTGAAATCTTTTCCTCGCCATCAGGTGTGTCCACTAAAACGTTGACTTTAGTTTTCAGGACCTCCACCTTTGTTACTCTGCTATTGATCAGAGTTTTAATGCCCTGTTTATTGATCTCTTTCTGCAGAGCGGCACTGATTTCCTGATCCTCGTTGGGCACGATCCGGTCCAGCATCTCCACAATAGTGACCGGCACCCCGTAACTGTTCCAGATAGTCGCGAATTCCATTCCGATCGCACCCGCGCCAATGATTACAGCAGACTTGGGAAGGGTTTCCTGGAGAATGGCTTCTTTGTAGGTCAGCACCTGTGCCCCATCAACCTCGATTCCCGGAATGATAAAAGGACGGGCTCCTGTGGCAATGACGATGTTATTGCCTTCCAGTTCCTGGGTTCCATCCGGTCCTTTTACAGAGAGTTTGTTTTTGGAAATGAACTCGGCTGTACCGGTGTAAAGGTCAATTTTGTTTTTCTTGAGTAAAAACTCAACCCCTTTAGTCAATCTCTTGGAAACCTGGCGGCTGCGCTTCACCGCCGAGCTGTAATCAAGCTTGAGATTGTCAAACGAAAAACCAAAAACCTTGCCCTGGTTCCGTAAGGTATTGGCCACCTCGGCGTTTTTAAGCAGACTTTTAGAAGGAACGCAGCCGACATTGAGGCAGACACCGCCTAAATATTCTTTTTCTACAACAGCGGCTTTCAGTCCCAACTGGGAAGCGCGGATGGCGGATACGTAACCCGCAGGTCCAGCGCCGATAACAATAAGGTCATATTTACTCATAAGAATCCTTTCTTGGTGTAACTAAGGTTAGTCCTCAAAGGGGAATTTGTATCCCCACTGCTCTCGCACTGTATCCATGGTTTTCATGATGCTCAGGGTTTCATCCAGGGGCATGATCCCGGATTCGGTTTTGCCGGCTTTGATACAGTTCATTACTTCCATAGCCTCATATTCATAGCCATTATATCCATCCAGCGGCAGAGAAATTAACTCTGGCTCTTTGCCCTCCTGGTACAGGGTCATTTTCAACGGTTTGTACCAGGGAGAATGTACCACAATCTTGCCCGTGGAGCCGAACAAAACAGCATCCTTGTCATCGTAAGAAATCTGGGAAGACATTAAGCAAACTAGCTGATTTCCGGAATAACGCATAACCATCGAGGTTTGATAATCAGCTCCACTTTCCCCAAAACTTGCCAGACCAGTGACTGCTTCCGGTTCTCCGAATAAACTGGATGCCCAGGAAATACCATAGGAAGCAGTATCAAGCAATACCCCAGCGCCCAGGTTTAAATCAAACCAGCGGTTACTGAGATCATAGGGTGGTTTGGCCAGGAAATTAATCGTGATTCCGTTAGGAGTGCCGATGGCACCTTCTTTTAATAACTCCCTGATCCGGACATGGATGGGAAAGAACCGGGTCCACATAGCTTCCATAAGAAAAAGATTCTTCTCGCGGGCCAGGTCGATCATGGCTTTGGCCTGTTTGGCGTTGATGGCAAATGCTTTTTCGCACAACACATGTTTGCCGTGATTGAGACTCATGGTGACGTCACGAAGGTGATATACACCGGGAGTTCCGATGTACATGATGTCAACATCCGGATCTACTGCCACATCCTCATAATTTGTGTAGCGGCGAGGAATGTTAAATTTATCACCAAAAACATCCCCGGTTTCCTTTTTCCGGGAGCCAACGGCTAGCAGCTCGGCTTTTTCGGGTATATTGTTGAGCGCTTCAGCAAAGCGGGTGGCAATTTTCCCTGTTCCCAGGATGGCCCATTTCATACGGTCAGACATTTAGACCTCCATAAAATATAAGGACTGTTAATAATCATTTATTTGAACTCAATTCCTTCTTCCGCCCAAACGGTTGTGCCGCTTTTTTCTCTCCGGGCTGGAATCACACAGATGAATCCCAGCGGTTCCTGAGCGGTGTTATTTACCTGGTGCAGCAGATCGGGGGCTATATAAATAATATCTCCCCGGGAAATCGGGTGGGTCTGCTCTCCCAATAAAACTTCTCCTTCCCCTTGCAGAACCAGCATACCATGGTCGTGAGGATGTTGCTCTTTTCGGGAATGACTGCCGGGACTAAGCTGGTAATATCGAAAAGCAAAATTCTGAGCGCCTTCCTTTTTCCCGATCATCCAGGTTTCAGATACCTGGTTGGTTTCGTCGTTCTGATACATGCGGGTCCTGGCTCCCTCCCAGCTGAAGACCTGGTCCCAATCCCCTGTAAATTTCCTGATTATTCCCATGTATTCATCCCTCGTCTTCAATAATTGAAAAATCGAGTATCTGAGCCAGATCTATGAGCGGACTCCTTGAAGTCAGGTCAAAACTCAATGGCGTGACTGAAACAAAACCCTGGGCCATGGCGTGTGCATCTGTGCCCATATCTGAAAACTCACCCTTGCACGGCAGATAGGATACTTTGGTTGGAGTACCGATCAGATCCTCACGATCCTGGATCGTTGGCCTGTAATACATCAACCGGTCCTGTCTGGTAACTACACAGCGAGTGTACTGAGAAGCGTTCAGGGGTATTTCCAGCTTGAGCACATCAGCATCAAACGGCAAGGTATTATCAAGCATCTTTTCAGCCACCAGGCCCGTAAAATGAACCGCCGTTGAAAAGTCAACCCGTGTGCTAAAGTCATGATATTCCTGGCCAGCGATTTCCTGGGAGATAGCCAGGGTTGGAATTCCTTTTTCAGCAGCTTCTAGGGCAGCCCCTATGGTCCCCGAGACGGTTACACAACTGGCAATATTTTCCCCATAATTTATCCCTGAGACAACCAGCGAGACGGGACGTTCAGCTAGCTCATAAAGGGCGTGAATGACAGCTAAAGCTGGCGTCGCCTTAACGCCATAACCTTCCCAGGAGGTTTCGCCATGGGTGACAGTGGTTTTTGATATTGTCCCATCTCCTCCACACTTCTGGGTCCTGCTTCTACTCATACTTGTTTGCCCTTCCTGGGGGGCAACAATTAACAGCTCTCCCAATTGGCTGAGAGCTTCCGCAGCTGCAGCCAGACCGGGCGATTGAATGCCATCATCATTGGTTAACAAAATCAGTGGTTTCATGAAGTATAAGCCCTTATTAAAGCCTGGTGGACGGCTGCGATATCTTGATAAACATAATCCGGTTTAATGTCGCTCTGGTTGATTTCCACCCGAGAGGTCACCCCTGTAAGTACTGCAATGGTCTTGATACCCAGTAGGTTTGCTCCCAGAATATCCGTCTCCAAACGATCGCCAACCATTAAGGTCTCCTCAGGGGAGGAACCGAGAGCTTTCAGGGCGGTTTCAAAAATAGCGGGATGAGGTTTGCCGGCTACATAGGGTTCCACCCCCGAAGCAAACTGCAAAGCGCCAATCACCATGCCAGTCCCCGGATTAATGCCTTCTGGTGTTGGAAAAGACCCATCTGTATTTGTGGCAATGAAAGCAGCGCCATTCATGATCAACCTCATGGCAATCTTGATCTTTTGGTGATTGATTTGGCGGTCCATTCCTGCCACAACGGCGACTACTTCCTTCTCTGGATTTTCTTCTCCAATGGATATCTGGAAACCGGCATCTATTAGAGTTTTTGTCAACCCATCCATGCCAATCACGTGAAGAGGAGCCCCCCGTCCAAATCGTTCAAGTAAGTACTCTGCGGTGGTGGAGGAACTGGTAAACACAGAATTTGAGTTAGCAGAGATTCCAAATTTTCCAAGCTTGTCTATGTAATCCTGTGTGGTGCGGGTGCTATTATTTGTTAACAAAGCCCAGTTAATTCCGTTCTCAACTAAAAAGTCAAAAAAGGGATTTATGCCAGGAATTGGATAGTCGGATATCCATAAGACGCCATCTGCATCCAGAAGGATGGTTTTGAATTTGGTCAACTCCATATTGGGACCTTTAGGGTTATTTTTTATTCTTTTGACAGTGTTCCTGTGCTAATTCCAGCACCCGGACAGCAGTAAGGTTGTCAGTCACCAGGGAGTTTATAAAACCGCCGCAGATTGCTCCAAGAATGGCTTCGGCTTTTTCAATATTTCCAGCCACAGCCAGGCGGGTTTTGATATTCTTTAGCCCATCTAAAGAAGCCCCGATCCGGCGTTGATGAAAACCAATACTGGAAAGATCTCCCTCGATTCCATAATAAAGGGCGCAAACATCTCCCACTGCTCCGGCAGATTGGATGGTATTCAGTTCATCGAGGGATATGTGATCGCCCCTGTAAAGACTACAGAATTCTGGTTTGGTTGTGCCGATGCCCACCAGGGCAATGTCACATTGCCTGCCAATCGAGATGGCTTCTTCCACCACAGGGTCTTCCATTAAGGATGCAGCGGTTTGTTGATTTTCGACTATAAACGGTGTGTAAAGGTACATTCCCTCGCCACCGATCTTATCAGCCAGTCTTTCCACCAGGGTCTGGGCACTGTAGGAATGCCGTGTAGAACCAAGTACTCCTACAAGCTGAACCACTTGAGAATCAGGGATTGGATCGGCATCAAAAGCTTCAATGGTTGCCTGGACAGTTGTACCCCAGGCAACGCCAATTTTGTATCCGGGTTTGATCAGAGATGACAGAAGCCTGGAGCCAGCTTTTCCGAGCTGTTTTTTGAGATCATCGTAGGGAGGGTGATTATTAAAGACCAGCACCGAAACATGGTTCAGTCCCAATTTTGATTTGAGTTTATCTTCCAACTCATGATCGAATTGAAAGGGGTGGTGGACGACTATCTCCACAATACCCTTTTCACGGGCTTCAGTTAACATACGGGAGACTGCCGACCGGGTTAATCCGATCATGCCGGCAATATCGGTTTGCCGGTGATCTTCCAGGTAGTATTTCTCGGCCACAAAAGCCAGCAGCTCATCGCGTGTAGTTTTATTAACCATATAAATTTCACCCGCCAATCAGCTTAATAAGACAAAATATGTTCACTTTGTCCATTGGCAAAAGACTTTACGCCCATTATTGTATCACATATGTGATTAAGTCGTTCACATATGTAATTAATTTGGTGTATAATTTATATTATGAGAAGACAGTTTTTCAGTAAGAGGCAATAGAGGTTGATTTAAGAATATCTTGTATCGCCGGGGCTGAATGAAAATAACAGACTTTTTGAATGAAAAATCAATTATTCTTGGACTTGAAGCAGCCAGCTCGAAAGAGGTGATCCAGACTCTGGGCGGCAAGCTCCGGGATCAAAATTACGTGAAGGATAATTTTGTGGGGGCGGCTTTGGAGCGGGAAAAAAAGATGCCAACCGGGCTGCCGCTGGGGGGAGATTATAACGCTTCCATACCCCATGTGGACATTGAATACGTAAATCAATCTGCCCTGGGTTTGGCAACCCTGAAAGAAGAGGTTGTTTTTTACAATATGGTTGAGAATGATGTAGAAGTACCCTGCCGCTTGGTCATTATGCTTGCCCTTGATCAGCCAAAATCTCAAATAGAAATGCTGCAAAGTGTCGCAGCAGTGCTTCAGAATCCAGAAATTGTCACTAATTTAGTAAATGCAAAAACAACAGAGGAAGTGTTTTCCATCCTCTCGTAATTAAAGTTGGATAATTCAAAAGACTCCATTTAGAAAGGGAAACAAACATGGCAAAGACCGTTATCGTATCATGTGGAACCGGGATCGCAACCTCAACAGTGGCCGCCAAAGCCATTGAAGAAGCCTGTAAAGCGGCAGGTATCGATGTCAAAACCAAACAGTGCAAAGCAGCTGAGATACCCATACTTATAGAACAGGGCGCCGATTTAATTGTCACAACCTCACAAATGCGCTTCGATCCAGGGATCCCGGTCGTTAAGGGCCTGGCATTTTTAACCGGTATTGGCATAGACCAAGTAGTAGAAGAAATTCTTGGTTACCTAAGAGACTAGTAACTCAAAACTTGAATTGGTGTTCTTATCGGTATAGATTTCTGTTGATAATTGATTCTAGGGAGGGACGGTCCTCTTTATAAGGAGGTGATTACCGCTCAGATCAGTTGTACGGCCTGCAATAGTTTGTTTTACCAATTTTTAATTAGTAATATTTGGAGGATTTGAAATGGATTTTCTTACCCTGTTAAAATCTTTAGTTGATACCCTGGGTGCCACGGTACTTCTGCCCCTGTTCATCTTTATTTTTGCCCTAGTTCTGGGCGCAAAAGTTGGACGAGCTTTCCGGGCCGCTGTGACCATTGGTGTGGCATTCATCGGTATTAACCTGGTAATCGGCTTGATGTGGGGCGCCCTATCCAACGTGTCGCAAGCCCTGGTTACCAATGCTGGCATTTCAAGAGACATTGTTGATGTTGGATGGCCTGCTGCTGCCGCAGTAGCTTTTGCCACCAACGTTGGTTTGTGGGTTATTCCCATCGGCCTGCTCGTTAACTTTGCTCTATTGCTACCCGGCGTTACCAAAACCCTTAACGTTGACATCTGGAACTTCTGGCACTATGCCTTTGTTGGTTCGCTGGTAACCGCCGTTACCGGAAGCCTTCCCATGGGTTTGGCTGCCGCTGCTGTAGCTGCTGCCTTTATGCTCTTCCTGGGCGACTGGACTGCCAAAGGTATTCAGGAATTTTATGACCTGCCCGGCATCTCCATTCCTCATGGTTTTTCTGCCCCCATGGTGTTCTTAGGACTGCCTTTCAACTGGCTTTTCGATAAAATTCCTGGACTTAAGAATGTTAATGCTGATCCGGAAGGTATTGAAAAAGCTCTTGGATCCACATTTGGTGATCCGATGGTCATGGGCCTGATAATTGGTGTGGTGCTCGGTTTGATCGCATTCTTTGGCGAATTTGCCGGCGCTTTTGTACCCACGCTTGGTAAAATTATCGTTCTCGGTATCGAACTTGGTGCCGTGATGGTGTTATTACCCCGCATGGTCAGCATCCTGATGGAAGGACTGATCCCTGTCTCCGAAGCTGCTCGAACCTTCATGTCCAAGCGAGCTTCCGACCGGGAGATCTTCATCGGCCTAGACTCTGCAGTCCTGGTTGGTCATCCTTCTGCGATTTCTGCCGGATTACTGCTGGTCCCGATAGCGATCTTGCTGTCCATCATCCTGCCCGGCAACCGCATGCTGCTCTTTGCCGACCTGGCTGTGCTGCCATTCCTGGTCGCCCAGATCGCACCTATGGCCAAAGGCAACATTGTCCGCATGGTCTTTGTGGGAACCTTCTTAATGATCTTTGGTTTCTATATCGCCAATGCACTGGCCCCGATCATCACCGAGGTTGCTGGTGGTGCTGGTTTTGCCATCCCCGAAAACGCAGTAATGATTTCCAGTATTGCTGACGGATTTGTGTGGACACCACTGGCCTTCATGCTGCTCGGAAAGTACCTTGGCTGGATCGGCATTGGCTTGTTTGCCGTTCTCACCGGTGGGCTGTTCTACTTCTACAAGAAGAATGAAGCTGCTTGGGACAAACTTGCTGGCGCAAAAGGCGAGTAATTTTTTCCTGAACAACTGATTGACAGAATCGGGGTGTGTAATATCATGAATATTGCACACCCCTTTCTTTTGTGTGTGACTGGAGGATATTTTGTATGGTAGGTCCATTTATTGAAGCAATGATGGGGGATATTGGTCGGGCAATCTTGTATTTTTATCAGGATAATTCGCTGATCATTAATGTGATCGTTCTGACTTATGGTCTATTTATGTTTGCTGCCTGGAATAATTTGGTGCGTATCTACCGTTTCTTGATCGTGGAAATGGCCAGGGCCGCACACACATCGGAAGAACTAAACCGCAAAAAATCCAATAAAAAGATCAGGAAGATCATTGGCGTGCCCTGGGAAAAAGCCATTGAAACTTCTCCCTTTCCATTTATTGCCAGGATCGGAGCAATGGTTCCTAAACGTAAAACCGTGGAAAATTTACAGCTGTTTTTTGACGAAAAAGACCTGGCTGATAAAGCTCTCAAGGCGATCCAGGGGGCAAAGATCCAAAGAATGATGCCAAGCACCCGGAGAATGGTACAAAAAGAACTGGAAGAACGGAAGAAAGATACTGCTCAAAAGAAATAGGCTTAAGACGAATAAACAGTCCATTATTTGCTAAAGAAGCGGTCTACTTTTATTTTGCATCCAACCCTTAAAGAGTATAGTATACGGATACCTTGACGTCATTTAAAGAGTTCTTCAGATGATCATCGCCAGATAAGGAAAACCAGATGGATAGTGCAGTGAATTACAATGGTTTGGCCACTTATTATCCGGTTGAGTGAATTTTATCGGAATACAATACTAGGTTAGCAAATTTTCAACTCCCTGAAGTTTTTCGCCAAATGGTGAGTTATTCACCTGAGAGTGATAGGCGGGGAGTGGAATCGGGCAATTCATGGTGAGTGATATGTACCATAAGTCTATTTCGCGGCATAATCGGGTACTAGTTTATCAAACAAGGTGCTGGATTGATGATGACGAGAATGCATAACACCTTCTCATCCATTTAGTCTAGTTGCGGCCCACGGTTAGATGACTTCCCGTGACTCCAACCGGAATTGAATAATTACCATGTCAACATTCTCAATAAATAGATTAGCAACCCCATCGGCGTCCCGGGCATAAAAAGTACAAGAATATTGAGAGATAACTTCACGAATAGCAAAATGAGCTTCAGTGTTTATCTTATTAATCACCCGCTGAATCTAACCTAAGCATTTCTTGGGCGGTTGCATCATCAGTAACCAAGACATCCACAACACCAGACCGGACCGCTCCTAAGATCGCGGGGGCTTTTCGTATTCCTCCTGCAACACCAATTAGGGTTGGAATTTTGATCAATTCATCCCAGGATATGCTTATAGCACAATCCTCACACCAGGCTGCTGTAACGCGTTCGCCGTATATACTGAAGAAGGAGGTACAAATTGCGCCTATCGCTCCTTCACGGGATAATTCTCTCAGATTATCATAGGTAATGTATCCTGAATGAAATTGAGTTGATATTTCAGGAATTATCGAACCGATTCCAACCAGGGCGACATCCGCTTGGCGGGCAAGCTCCAGGACCTCCTTGATGGAGTGATCTTCCCGTAGCGCTCTAGCGACATCGGGGCTGTCAACCAACATCGGGGCGTTTAAGTAATAATGTTGTGCTCCAAGCATTGCGCCAGATCGGCGAACCTGTTCAGGCCCATCAATGCTGCTATAGGGAGCTCCTACACCTCCAAGGAGTTGCACAACTTTAACATTTGGCAGCCTTCTGGGTCGTAATTCTTCTACAACGACATGAACTGTGGTCCCCCAGGACAGTCCCAAGATCATGTCTTCCTGCAGCACCTTATAAAGTACTGCAGCACCCAGGCGTCCCAAATTTCGAAACGAATCATCATCAGTTGAGATACCTCGTTCTAAAATATGAGCAGACCCTAAAGAAAACCGCTTGGTCAATTCCTCCTCAAGAGCGGGTGCAGTCGGAATCGGGTGGTGAATTTTTATTTCTACAATATTATTGTCGCGTGCTTCCAGAAGCAATCTTGATATAGAGGGTCGTGACATCTGGACATGCTCAGCAATTTCTTGCTGTGACAACCCTTCGATGTAATAGAGATCTGCTATCTCTGATAAAAGGCGGTGGCGATCTTTGGATAGATCCTCATTCATAATTGTTTTATACCTCCACGTAATTTTCTTTCATGATATCAACGATCTCATCTGGTGTTTTTGCCTCCAGTATTGCTTTCAAGGAATCAGGTTCATCAAAGAGATCAACCATCTTTCGCAGGGTTTTGACCTGTTCATCAGGGTCAGCATTTGCCAGTATCATAACGATCTTAACACCAGTGTACAATCTGGAGTTGTTCCCATTTCTCCAAATATAACAGGCTTGGGCATTGTGTCGATCGCGAAGGCTGAACAATCTACATACTTAACTTCTGCGCGCGGTATAGCAACCTGGATCCCTTCTGTCAGAAAACCTGTTGGATAAGATCGCTTATGATTATCCATGACCTGAAAGCAAGTATCTTTAACCGAGCCATTTTTGAATAGTTTATCTACCAAAGCTCTCGACACATCTTCGGCATCTTTTGTTTCATAGTTCAATAAAGCCAACTCTTCCCGGAATACTTCATACTTATTGGTCATTATACCTTCCTGTTTCGGTTAAATTTGTGGATCATTTGAATATTCGATGATCGGTTCAGCTGAATAAATGATGTCTGCTTTTGTTGTTTGCCTAATGAAAACCGTAGCGATATCCGCTCCTGCTCGGATTGAATATCCTGGGCACGAATCACACGGGATGATTCGATTGACTCAGAATCACGGACTGAATCCATTGAGGTTTCGATTCTAAATATATTTGATCGTAACAACAAACTTTCGGCTTCAATAATTATTTTTACAAACACTTAGATTATTTGGTAATCGCTCAATTGAATGACCATTTAATCAAACAACAACGATTTCTTCTAAAAGACGCGTCCAAAAATTATCCCGGAGCAGTCATATTCGTTCAAATTCATCAGGAAAGATTTTCCAATACTAATTCACAAGCCCTGGCTGTTCCAACAATGCCTGGCAGGTTTTCTGTTCCAACTCTACGTCCCCCTTTACTGGTTTCCACAATGACCAAATGGTGTCAAGTTTAATCCACCTCAAAAAACTAAGACTCCAATTCCATTTGGCCAGCAGAATTTAGAAGCCGAGAGTGTTAACAGATCAACAGGGAAGCCATTCAGATTTACAAGAATCTGTCCAAAGCTTTGGACTGCATCTGTATGGAACAATACCTTATGTGGCGAGTAATTTTTGCCAACGCTACTATGGCCTGACCTTTGCCGTTCTCGTTGTTCATTTGTATGATTGATAACCGAATAGTACCGGGAAACTGCGTGATGAGAAAAATATTTTTATATGACTAATCGGTAATCAAATGATTACCCACACATCTTTTGCGAGGCGATTGTAGAGCAAATCTGCAGGGATGTCAACAAGCATTACCCTCGCATTTTGAAGGGGGTTTTTGCCTTATAACCGGAATATTCCTCAGATCCTCCCATTCCCCTTGACAAACAGCCCATTTTTACAATACAATGACAAGAAATAGGCGTGTTTCTTACAAATGCAATATCAATAAACAAATGAAACCAAGGGAACGGGTAATCACTACTTTAAAACACAAAGAACCGGATCGAGTTCCGCTGAGTTTAGGGGGGTCGGCTCATAAGATCTCAAATTCAAGGTATTCCTTGCTGAAGGAGCATTATGGGGTGGAGGGGAAAGGCCCTCAACGATTGACTGGAGCATATTTAAGTTATGCTGACAATCGTTTGTTAGATGCAATTGGAACTGATATTCGATATGTTCATCTCCGCCCCCCCACAGGATATATGGAGAATAAAGAAGGGGATGGAACCTGGGTAGATGAATGGGGACTCACTCATCGTGTGATCGAGGGAGGATACTACGAATTAGGTGGAACCCCGCTCGCTGAAGCAAATGTTGATGATTTAAACTCATACCCATGGCCGGACGGGGACGATTCTACTCGGTACTATGGATTAAAAGAAGAGGTCGAGGATTTATACAACAATACTGATTATGCAATTGGTGCTTACCGCCCTATGATATCTGGCATATTTGAGATCTCCCATTACCTGCGCGGGATGGAAAGATTATTGATGGACATGATACTGGATAAGAAATTTGTAGATGCACTTTTATGGAAACTGACTGAAGTTCAGGGTGAAATCTTCAAGAAGTACCTGGATGTAGTTGGTCCTTATGTACAAATTGTAGAATGGGCAGATGATGTTGGAACACAGAATGGCCCCATGTTCTCACCTGAACTTTACAAAGAACTTGTCCTCGATAAACATGCTTATATCTCCAGGATTGTAAAAGAAAAAGCACCTGGAGCAAAATTTATGCTGCACAGTTGCGGCTCAGTGAAGAGATTTATCCCCTATTTCATTGAAGCGGGATTTGATATTTTAAATCCAGTACAACCGATGGCAAAGAATATGGACCCCGCTGAGCTGAAAGCGGAATTTGGAAATGAAATCTCTTTTCTGGGGGGAGTAGACGTTCAGCAGGCCATGCGCGGACCAGTTGAAGGAGTTCGTGCTGAAGTAAAACAGCGGATTGAAGAATTAGGTCCCGGGGGAGGATTTGTGTTAGCCCCCTCACACAACTTTGGGGATGATATCCCTCTTGAAAATATTTTAGCCTTTTTTGAAACGGCCAGGGAATTTGGGAATTATCCAATCGGCGACTGATTATTTCAATACATCTTGAGTTATATAATGCAGAATTTACCTTATTCAATTGGATTATATGAGAAAGCTATGCCAGATTCTTTAAGCTGGCTTGAACGATTGTCTATTACAAAAGAAGCAGGGTTTGATTTCATTGAAATGTCCATAGATGAAAGTGATTGGCGACTTAAGAGGTTAGATTGGGATTCAGATAAGAGAGCACAGATTCAAAACGCGATTTTAAGCTCAGGAATTGAAATCACATCCATGTGTTTGAGTGCTCATCGCCGTTTTCCATTAGGCAGCGCAGATCCTAAAAAACGGCAATACAGCCTGGAAATCCTAAAGAAAGCTGTTGATTTAGCCATAGACACTGACATTAAGATTATTTTGGTTCCCGGTTATGATGTGTATTATGAAGAGAGCAATTCTGAGACGAACGAGCGGTTTCTTGAAGGACTTTTTCAAGCGGCTGACATAGCTAACCAAGCTAAGATTATGTTGGCCCTGGAGAATACAGATAAACATGTCACTTCGATCAGGCAGGCAAAACAAATCATTGATAAATTGGATACAAATTGGTTCCAATTGTATGGGGATATTGGAAATCTTGTTGCTGCAGGATATGATGTATTTGATGAATTGAACGCTGGCGCAGAAATGTTGGTGGGTATCCACATAAAAGATGCGAAACCAGGCATTGTGCGCAAGGTACCTCTCGGAGAAGGTATCGTGCCTTTTGAGGAATTCTTCCGAAAACTCCCAGATATCGATTTCAAGGGACCACTTATACTGGAATTATGGGAAGACTCCACTCAAGATCCACAACAAAGATTAAAGGAAGCACGTACTTGGATTCAAGAAAGATTTAATAGAAGTCTAAATCCAGTTACTAATTGAGGGACACAAGATGATTCTAGCCGAATTACGTCAGGAAGTATGGCGCTGTAACCTGGAATTACCCAAAAACGACCTGGTAAAAATGACCAGTGGAAATGTGAGCGGCCGTGACCCCGAAGCTGGCTTGGTAGTCATTAAACCCAGCGGAATACCATATGACGAGTTAACCCCTGATAACATGGTGGTCATAAACCTTACGGGAGATGTGGTTGAGGGGGAATTGCTGCCATCTGTGGACGTTTCAACCCATCTCCATGTATATCGTCACAAGGATGATGTTAACGGAGTTGTTCACACCCATTCAACATATGCCTGTGTTTTTGCAGTTCTAAATAAACCCATCCCGGCAACCCTGACATCATGTGGTTTGATTGGAGGACACGTTCCATTAGGAGATTATTACCCTCCTCTAAATGATGGGAAAATCGGGAAAGAAATGCTGCGTGTTATTGGAGACAGTTTAGCAGTGGTTATGAAAAACCACGGGGTTTTTACTATTGGGAAAACACCAAGTCAAGCTACTCGAGTAGCAGTTGAAGTCGAAGATATGGCAAAGGTTACCTATTTTGCCATGATGCATGGTGAAATAGCTGTTCTCACTGATAAACAAATAGCGGTCATGATCAAACAGTATAGTGAGGGTTATGGGCAGGAACGTCACTGATCGAAGATAGAAAGAGTTTAATAAATTCAAATTATCCAGCATAAGATTTCACAACAAGCTTGTAATAAAAACTTAGAGGAGAAATTATGACAGAAACAATCAAAGAAATCTACAAAGTTGTTCTGAGCGGAGATATTAATGAAGTTCCCAATGCAGTTCAAAAAGCCATCGATGACGGCATTTCTGCGAATTTGATATTAGATTCAGGCTTAATCGCTGCCATGAAAGAAGTTGGTCGTCTATTTGAAGAGGGTGAATTCTTCGTTCCGGAAATGCTCATTTCTGCGCATGCGATGCAGGGGGGGTTGAACCTTCTGAAGCCATTCTTGGTAGACTCTGGCGTTCAACCAAAAGGCAAAGTGATTATGGGGACAGTCAAAGGGGATTTGCATGATATAGGAAAAAACCTGGTTTCGATGATGCTAGAAGGTGCCGGTTACGAAGTAGAGGATCTTGGGACTGATGTTTCCTCAGAAATATTCGTGGATAAGCTAAAAGAAGGCGCGGATATTTTGGGCTTATCTGCACTGCTAACTACGACAATGCCTTCCATAGGAACCACTATCCAGGCAATCAATGAATCCGGTTTGCGCGATTCGGTAAAAATTATCATAGGAGGAGCGCCAATTACTCAGGAATACGCAGATGAGATCGGGGCAGATGGTTTCGCAGTTGATGCAAGTCGAGCAGTCACGCTAGCAGACTCTTTGATGAAATTATAAAATGATATTGACAAAATAAACCGGAAATTTTATCAATATCAAGTACAAAAACAGCTATATTAGGCAATTCGCGAATTAGCTAATCTGGCTTAGGTATCATATTGAACATAAACCCTTTTCGGATTAACTTTAGGAAAGGGAAACAATAAAGGGCAGATCGATTGTCAAGAAATGATCTCGGTGAGAACTCCTTGGTTAATGTCCTCAATAATACAGTTTGCCATTTTAGACAAAGTTATAGATTTTGATGGATGACTGCTTATTCCAACAAATGACATTTCAACATTAACGCCATTATTATGGAGTGCTTGCTGGGCGGAGCTCGCACTCATAAAACCGGGTAACAAATCTTCAAAGATGAATACTTTTGAACCCTCGAGTGGAAGCCAATCATTCCTGTCGTGATTTCCTTTAAATAAATCAACAGCCATCTTAAGGGCTTCTGTAAGTTTTTTCCCTACAGCGCACTGCAAAGCGGCCAAGGCATGTACGGGGCTGGGTTTGTAATAAGTATGCCAGGGTTTAGATTCCAAATCTGCTAACCAGGATAACGACCCTGCCCCAACAAGGGGCAATTCTTGCAGCCCAATTGCAGCCGCCCCCAATTCTGCTTCGGGTGTGCTGAAGAATCCTTTAGGTGGCCGGCTTGGACGGTTTGTGAAGATTACAGCATGATGGTAATCAGATTCCAGCCATTTATTAAGTTTCTCGTGATTCGTTTTTGATAATGCTTTTCGATCATATAATTGCAAGTAGCTTTTTGTATTGAGGTTGCTGGGCAAATTGTAAGTTCGGGTATACGCTAGACTACCCAGGACAAGCTCCTGAAAAATAGGCAAAGTAGGAGATATATCAAGGTTTAACCCGCTCCCCAGAATCAGCTTTAGATATGCTCTTTGTTCTGGGTTCAACTGACTCTCCTTCTTATACAAAAAAGATTCAGTATAAACAGCAGGGGAATTTCCCCTAAGGTCAATATTCAGGAGATATTCTGTAAATTCATCTTCTCCGTTAATCAAGTAGTCATCGGGTTCAAGGATGATAAGGCTGGGAATTCGAATTTTCTGGTCAATCCTCCACACTTGAGTTAATAAAATTGCTGTACAAATTGCCAGGGTTTCCCATTCGTGGGTCACACCCGCAGCTTCGAAATGGGCTATATGATCCTTACTAAGGATGGGTTCTTCAATGCCGATATTATTTCCGATCAATTTTACAGAGGATTGTAAAGCCCGGTGATAGCCATCTGCGTGGAGTAAAACGCCATCCATATCGAAGAGCATGATTGTCTTATTCATGGATATATTCGTAAAGCGAATAACATAGTGATTGTTTTCAAATAGAATTCTGATATTTATTTATGATTGAAACTTAATTAATCTTGATGGTACGATCTTTACATTTGCTTTTCTAGTTTAACTTGATGAGATAGGTAACTATACATCTTAACTCATCCTTAGTATTTCTTCGGCGGCAAGACTATCAGTAATGAGGATGTCAATGGCCTCTGATCGAATAGCACCTAAAATGGCTGGAGCTTTGCCTACACCAGAAGCCACACCAATGACAGTAGGGATATTAAGTATTTCCTTCCACGAAATACTAATTGTGCAATCATCACACCACGATTCCAATAGATGTTTCCCCATAATATCGTAATAGGATAAGCATATTGTGCCAACAATTCCTTGTTTCTTTAATTGGAGAAGGTTTTCATATGACAGGTATCCAGAATGATACTGAGTAGATATTTCTGGGATTATTGATCCGATACCTATCAGGGCAACATCAGATTTTTTTGCCAGGTCTAACACTTCTTTAATTGAGTGGTCTTCTCGCAAAGTATTTGCGGCTTCAGGAGTATCAACCAGCAGAGGAGCATTCAAATAATAATGCTGAGCACTAAGCAATTCACCTATCCGGCGAACTTGTTCTGGCCCATCAATGGTCCTGTAAGGTGCACCAACACCACCAAGGAGCTGAACAACCTTTACTTTTGACCGCTTGGTTGAACGCATTCCCGAAACAACAGCATGTACCGTTGTTCCCCAGGATACGCCTAACACCATATCATCTTTAAGTGTGTTTATCAGTACCTGAGCCCCGAGACGACCAAATTCATTTAATGATTTTGAGCCTGGTTCAAATCCCTGTTTGAGAACATGTGCTGCTTGAATGGGAAACTTCTTTTCAAGTTCCATTTGATATTCGGAAACGGTTGGGATCGGATGGTCAATATATATTTTCACGATACCCAATTCGCGCGCTTCAGTCAACAGGCGAGATATCGAAGGACGAGATAAATTGACTTGCTCTGCAATTTCCTGTTGTGACAAGCCATCATTGTAATAAAGATCAGCGATTTTAGAAAGCAGATTATGGCGACCTGAAGAAACATCTTCGTTCATTTTTGTCCCTTTCCATCCATTGAGTATTGATTTCCACCGATTCCTGATTTATATTTTGTATCTATAATTGCTGTGTGATGATATCAATCAGCGGGCAGGAATTCATATTCGGGTATACCTGATCAGATATTGTCAACAAAGATCTTACCTTATCTGATTGTTCCCCGATTCCAATTAAGTGCATCTTGTTGGGGATGCCAATATCAACCAATAATTGACCAGCCTTTTGGGCGCTAATCAATCCTCCGGTTGAATCCTCAAACACGTAGATTCTGGCATGATTGAGATTCTGCCATTCATCTTTAATCTGAAGAATGTGTTCCTGGTTTATTAATTTAACCGCTGTGGTAAGGGAAAATTCGATTGTCTGGCCTATCGCAGCCTGCATGGCTGCCAAAGCGTGTACCGGATTGGGTTTGTTGTAGCCTCGGCGAGGAGTTTGATCTTTATCTGCCAACCAATCAAGAGATCCTGCTCCAATTATCAGCAGGTTCTCCAACCCGATGATCTTTAACCCGATTTCTGCTTCTGGAGTCCCAAAAAAGTCCTTGTCGGGAGGGAGATTAGGACGAGAAGTTAATATCGCCCCATGGTGATCCTTCGATTTTAACCATTTCTGGAGAAGATTGAAATTGTCCTCTGATAAAACAGGTTTATCATATTGTTGGGGATAACTTTTCAAGCTTAGCTGGCTGTCAAGGTCGTAAGTCTGCTGGAATAATTGACTACCAAGAATGAATTCCTGCATTAGCGGCAGAACAGGAGACCGGTAGATCTCCCTGCTTGAATCCAATATAAAATCAAGATAAGATATTTGATTACTATTCAAATGATTTCCATGAGCAAGAATGAAATCTCTAATGTCAGTTGACGAATATACATGATCAGATTTAAGAGCTTGAGTGTATTCCATGAAGTCAATTTTTTGGATATCACACATTCTGCTGGGTGCGGAAACCAGCAATTTGGGAATCTTGGCTTTTGGATTTGCTTTCCAGGTGTGTAGCATGAGCAAGGACGAAAAAAATATTAAATGATCCCAAATATGGAAGACGCCAATCGCCTCCAATTTTAATATTTCATTCATGCCTAACTCAGTGTTTTCGAGACCAAGGTTTCGACCAAGGAGTTTGATCATGGATTGTAAACTAAAATAATACCCTCTTGAACGGATTAGTACTCCATCCATGTCAAATAACAAAATTGTTTTGCTCATTAGAATTTATCTACAAATTTGTTTCTCTACCTGATTGGAATGGATGACTTCAGGAAATAGATCTTAAAAGCATTAGTTTTGATCAGAGGTTCCTCGCAACTGGTGACTAATTGGTTTTATAGTCGAGTAGAGCTCATTGTAAATGGCAAACCACTCTTTATAACGATCAGTCAATTTTTGATCAGGCGTATAAGTTTCCCCAGGTTTATATACATAGTTATAGGCATCTTCCACATCTTTATATATTCCCACTCCAATCCCAGCTAGAATCGCTGCACCCAAGGGAGTAGCCTCATCGATAGCTGGTACCTGGATCGGTCTACCTACTACGTCAGCTTTGTTTTGCATCCAGAATTTATTTCGAATAGCACCGCCAACGGCCACAATATGATCCGCCTGGATATTCATTTGGATTTCCATCATATTAACGATATCAAGAAATTGATAATCCAGACCCTCAAAGATTGCCCGAAGCATATCTCCCCGGGTTGTTGAGGTCCCTAAACCGACAAAGGCCCCCATTGATAATCCATCAGTAACCGGACAACTTGCACCTGACATATGCGGCAGGAACATGACTCCGTTGGAACCTGGGGGAGAATCGTGGGCGATTTGAAGTAAGTGATCCCATTCTGACCCGCCATCTGCCTTTGCTGCAGACACTGCAAAATGGCCATATTCTCTGCGGTACCATTCGACCATTTCGGCAGCAACAGCTCCTCCCCACCCCGCGTACACTCCCTGGGCTACATGCGACTGCATGGTAATACCGGCATTAAGAACATTTTTTGTTAAGATAGGTTTTGGAACAACAGACATAACAACTTCCCAGGTCCCGGTAACATCAAGTACCAACCCAGGCTTATATACACCGACAGGCAGTGCCCCGCAGAGATGATCGTGCCCACCAAGCACAACAGGTGTTCCAGCGGGCAATCCAGTGGCTTCTGCAGCATTTGGAGTTATCTCCCCCAAGAGGGTGCCACTTTGATGTGGATCACATAGTAAATCGCGTTTTATCCCTGATAATTTCAGGATCTCTTCTGACCAATTCTGAGTCTCCTGATCGAATAATAGGGTGCAGGAAGCCATAGAGAAATCTGTTGCAAATTCACCGCATAACATGAAATTAATGAAATCTTCAATGAGTAGCCATTTTTTTATGCGTTTATGGATTTCGGGTTCGTTTTCCTGGATCCATAACATTCTTAGGGCAGTGTTGATCGGCCAAACAGACCAACCTCCTGTCGAGAAAGTCTTATCATTGCCTATATTTTTAATCCACCACTCCTGCTGTGGGATAGCCCTGTTATCATGCCAGCTGATGAAAGGATAAAGCCACTTGCCATTTTCATCGATTGGCACAGCATCTACACCCATACCGGTGACTGCAACGCCCCTGATATTTTCTGGATCATTTAGTTGCGAGACAGCCTCTTTGATCGCCGCTGCCGTTCCACCCCAAATCTGATCGGGTTTCCAGAAAACCCATTCCGGATTGTCATCTGGTATGTGTTTTTCTGTGGGTCTGTTGCTGCGGGAAATTACGTTTCCATGAAGATCATATATTATCGCTTTCAGACTGGTTGAACCAAGATCAATGCCAACAAGGTACATCGTCATGATATTTCTCCATTGAATCTGGGATTAGAATTCCCATTGCGCGCGCATGTTGTCCATGGTTTTCATTATGGCCAAAGTTTCATCCAGTGGCATAATTTCGCATTCGATATTTCCTCCGCTGATACTATCCATTACGGCCAATGCTTCGTATTCGTAACCTATGAAATCATTCAGGGGGTATTCGATCCTTTCCGGGTCTTTCCCCTTTTGATATAGGGTCATGGCTGTAGGTTTATACCAGGGAGTATGAATGTCGATTTTTCCTTCCGAACCATAGATTACGACTTCTTTGACATCATAAGATGTTCGTGATGCCATCCAAGTAGTCAACGCTCCACCAGTATGTTCCAAAACATAAGAGGCTTGAAAGTTTATTCCCCGGGGGCCAAACGTACCAAAACCAGTTAGACGTTTTGGGGAGCCTAAAATAGCAAAGGCCAAACCCACGCCATAGGGTGCTTGGTCCATGAATGTGCCCATGCCCAGCTCGGAAGGATAGCTGTCCATCAATTCCGGAATCCCCATATAGGCATGGTGGATGACTAATCCCTGCAGCTTGCCAAGCAATCCTTCGGCTAAGATTTCACGTATGTGTGCGTGGATAGGAAAAAACCGAGTCCACATCGCTTCCATTAGGAAGAGTTGTTTTTGTCTAGCCAGGTTGATTATATTTTCAGCTTCATCTGCGTTCATTGTGAAAGCTTTTTCAAGCAGCACGTGTTTGCCCGCTTCAAGGCACAATACCGCGTCATTATGATGGAAAGGGTGTGGAGTACCAATATAGACAACATCAACTTCTGGGTCTGAGGCAGCATCAGCATAACTTGAGTAGCTTCCCGAAATATCATATGCCGACGCAAACCGGTCTGCAGTCTCTTGTTTCCTGGAGCCAACTGCCACTAGTCGTGCTTGTTCTGGAATGTTTTGTAGCGCGCTGGCAAAGCGGTTTGCTACTGCTCCAGTGCCAAGAATCGCCCACTTCATTTGATCTGCCATATTAGAATCTCCTTTATTTTTCCAATTTGTACTTAAGATTTGTTTGCATATTGGGTTCTGGCTTCTTTTGAATAATAGCAGTCAAAATTATACCGATTTTGCCAATTATACTCCGGACACTCAAATAGACTGTGGAAATAACGCCCCTAAGACCTCAAATGATTGCACTATAAACATTTGATTGGAGCTATTGCTTAGGGTCATTGTATAACAAGATCTTTTTTTTTGCGAGACATAATTCCGGAGTAAACCCAGCCCCATTTGAAAAAACTGTGAAAAACACACAATTCCGGAGTGTAAAACCAGTAAAAAGAACAAGGAAAATACTTGTTGACACGACCGAGTACATGGCATATAATTTAGGCCAAATGTAATATAGGCGAGCATTTGCTCAATTTGTTGTGGATTAGTGGTCCTGGCTTCTGGGATTATATACAAATAAATAAAGCGATTGAATGGGGAAATTGGTCACAAATAACCGCTGCGGTAATTGGAACACCAAAAAAGAGGAGGAGCTATAAGAAAATACGCGAATAAATTTTGCACAAGCATTGCTGGTGAATGAATAGACATAAACATCAATTTTCGTTTGAGTGACAAAACAACCCCAAAAAATAAATTCTTCCAGCATGCTCCTATCGGAGTAATTGGCACAAGGAGATAAATAATGAAGAAGAATTACAAATGGTCCATAGTTTCTATATTGATCATTGTCGCAATGGCAGTAGGTGCCTGCGCCGCCCCGGCAGCTGATACTTCAGCAGCGGATCGTATCGCTGATTTGGAAGCACAGCTTGCTGAAGCTGAGGAAACCGGATTAACCGCAGAAGAACTTGCTGAGCTTCAGAATCAGCTGGCCGCTGCACAGGATACTGCAGCCGCAGAAGAAGCTCCTCCCTGGTATCCGCTGACAATGGAAGATTTCACAAGTGCAAACATTGATTGGAAAGGTCCATCAAAAGATGGTCCGGCCGAGGGCATCATCCTTCACGTTGCAGTGTTATCCCATCCATATATTAACGCACTTCGTCCTTACGTTCCGCTCTTTGAGGAGCTGACTGGAGTATCAGTTGCATACGATATTCTTCCTGTGGAGGAATTTTGGGTGAAGACTGCAGCAGACTTATCCGGCGGCACAGGCTTTTATGATCTGGTTATGACCGGCACTGAATTTGAGTGGGGCTGGGATGAAGCTGGTTGGCTTTATGACCTCAATGAATTCATTTATGATCCCGCTTTGACCGACTTGGAGTGGTACGATCTGGATGACTTCTTTTCTTACGACCTTGCAGCTCATCAGTGGAATGGCGAGTATGGTATTGGTGCTTATGGCCAAGGCCGACAAAATGCAATCCCCGTAAACTCAGAACCATTGATGTTGATGTGCAATACTGAAATTCTCGAGGCTGCCGGTTTGCCTGGTCCTCCCACAACCTGGGTTGAGTGGGCAGAATATGCCGAGGCAATGACTGGAGATGGAAATTACGGCGTGGTACAACGTGGCGCTCGCGACTACAGCTTGATGTATGGCTATGCTCCTGGATTCTTTGCATATTCAGATCGCGATCTGGATGAGAATTTGAAACCAGTTTTCAACTGCCCAGAATGTGTTGAATACACCCAGCTGTACGGAGACACCTTACGTAATTTTGGCCCTCCCGGACAGACCAACATAGGTTGGGACGGCGTTATTGCCAATATGATTTCCGGAACCGTCGGCTGCACCGTCGATGACATGGCTTTTGTTGGTGACAACTACGAAAACCCAGATGCCTCCCAGGTTGTTGGCAAAATGGTTTATGGTAATCCTCCTGCTGGCCCCACTGGCGAGATCAAAATCCCAGTATGGCAGTGGTCATGGTCAATCAATAGTGCCACAAGCCGCCCAGAAGCAGCTTGGTTATTCATGCAGTGGGCGACGAGTTCACCTGTCATGACAGTTGCTAGTGCCCAAGAGCGTTCAATGGTTCCTGTTCGAAAATCAGTGTGGGAAAGTGAAGAATTGATGGAGATCACGAAGGATTGGGGTAACTTCCGTGAGGCGATCGACGCATCTCGTCCCTATTGGGGCAACTTCTACACCGTTCAACCGAACATGGTAGCAATGACTGCTCCTTGGGTAGTTGCAATTCAAGAGGTTATTCTTGGTGAAAAAGATGCCCAGACCGCGTTGGATGCTGCGGTAATTGAAGCCGAGAAGATTCTATCCGATGCAGGAATGTATGACGAGTAAAAAGTAACAATCAACTACTACGCATTGATCAAATTCAATGCGTAGTAGTGTTTTTCCAAAGAAGTGATTTAAGAAAAACACTGTTCTGTTGGAGACACTATATGGACGCTTTACGGAAAAGACTTCGCGGAAATGCTCCTACATTGCTTACACTTCCCAGTATTGTGTTGGTGCTATTAATCGCAATTTATCCTATACTGTTTGCATTTTCAATGAGCATGACAAACAGACGGCTCAATGCCTCTGAGTATCATTTTGTCTGGTTCGCAAATTACATTGATATGTTCACAAATAAGGGATTCTGGAGTGCATTATGGCGAACTATAAAATATACTGGTTTAACCGTTAGCATTGAAATGCTGCTCGGTTTTGCATTGGCGCTGCTGCTTAGTCAGGCGCTTCGGGGCCGAACATTGTTCCGGATCATTTTATTGATCCCATTAATGCTTCCTCCGGCATCGGGTGCATTAATGTGGAAATCACTGATGGATCCAAGTACGGGGTGGATCAATTATGCGCTCAGTCAGATAGGCATAATGGCTCCTGCCTGGCTGGGAAATGCAAAAACTGCCTTACTTGCGGTAGCAACTATTGATATCTACCACTTTACTCCTTTTGTTACGTTAATATTATTGGCTGCCTTGCAATCTGTCCCACAGCTGCAATATGAAGTTGCGGAAGTTGATGGAGCGAGCCGTTGGCAATCCTTCCACATGGTGACATTGCCACAGATCAAGCCAACAATATACCTGGTTTTATTGTTCCGGTTGGTTTGGAGCTTAAATAGTTACGATGTTATCCAGGTGGCAACCAATGGTGGCCCGGGCGTATTAACGACCACCTTAGCTTTTGAAGCAGTGCAGGCAGGATTCCGTTATTACGCATTTGGGCTAAGTGCCGCGTACGGTATCTTCCTGTTTGTTATTATTTTGATCATCTCGAAAAACCTGTTTGGAAAAGTTTCTAGAGAATGGGCGTAGGGAGCATATTATGAGCACAACAGTAAATAAATCAGAACAATCATATGATGAATTAATATCAAACCTTGATGTACATAAAGTCAAAACTACCCCAGGGCAGATTGCGGGAAAGATATTAACCTATATTGGGCTTGTAGCCTACAGCCTTTTTTCCTTATTACCATTGTATTGGATCGTGACCCTGGCCTTCAAAGCCGAAACTGAAATCTATACCCGAACACCCAAATTGTTCGGGTTTGAGACTACTCTCGATCACTGGATAGAAGTATTTTCTGGTGAAGCTTCTATGATTGGGCTGGATTTTTTGGGATCGATTAAGAACAGCCTTATTGTTGTACCCAGTACGGTAATCCTGGCCCTGATCCTCGGCGGACCAGTTGCCTATGTACTTGCCAGGTATAACTTCAAAGGTAAAGAGGACATTCATTTCTTTTACCTCAGTCTGTATTTCATGCCTCCTATGCTGATCCTGATCCCTTTATTTGTTTTGTATAACAAATTAGGTCTTTACAATACCTATCTGGGAATGGTTTTGGTACTCCAACTTACAACATTACCCCTTGTTGTTTTGATCCTGAGAGGTTTCTTTGAAGATATTCCTGTTGAGATTGAGCATTCTGCCAGGGTAGACGGGGCAAAACCTTTATGGATCTTCTGGCGAATAATCCTGCCATTGATCCGTCCAGGATTGGTCGCTACTTCATTCTTGTGCACAATTTTTGCCTGGAACAATTACATTTTCAGCTTCCTGCTTACAAGCGGGGAGCGTCAATCGGCCGTTGTGCGATTGACGCTGTATAGGACATTTACTGGAATGATGTGGGGGCCGATGTCAGCTGCGATGCTATTGACTGTTTTGCCAGTGTTGATATTGGCGATCGCCATCCAGAAATACATTGTTCGCGGCCTTACTTTGGGCGCGGTAAAAGGTTAAGCCGAAAGGAAATCGCATGGCATCAATTACCCTAACTAACGTATGGAAAATCTATAATAAAACAGTTTTAGCCGTCAAAGATGTAAATCTCGTTTGTGAAGATGGCGAATTCCTGGCCCTATTAGGACCATCTGGGTGTGGAAAGACATCAACACTGAGAATGATAGCTGGCTTGGAAGAGATTTCTGCTGGTGAGATCTTTATTGGCGAAACGGTAGTCAACTCGCTGCGTCCCCGTGAACGGGACATTGCCATGGTTTTTGAGACCTATGGTCTTTATCCGCACCTCAGTGTTTATGACAATATAGCTTTCCCTCTACGTGTTCAAAAGTTTTCTGACAGTGATGTTGATCGGAGTGTTCAAAGAGCTGCCGATGTGGTTGACCTGGGAGATATTCTGGATCAATACCCATCTACCCTGGGAGATGGGCAAAAACAGCGGGTATCAATTGCACGGGCAATTGTACGAGAGCCCAAAGTATTTTTATTTGATGAACCAATCTCGCATCTTGATGAAACCCTGCGGCGCCGTATGCGGGTTGAGATCAAACATTTGCAGGCAACCCTGGGCAATACAATGATTTATGTCACCCATGACCAAATCGAGGCCATGGCAATGGCTGACCGAATTGTTATTATGGATCTGGGAGAAATCCAGCAAATTGGATCCCCGTCGGATTTGTATAACGAACCGATAAACTTATTCGTGGCTGGTTTTATCGGTGAACCTCCCATGAATCTATTACGAGGAAATCTTGTCTCCAAGAACGGGTTTCTGCATTTTGAATCCGATGGGTTCTCCATGACGATAACCAACCCTAAACAAGTAAAAGGCTTGAAGGAATCGACTTTCCAAGAAGTAATTATGGGGATTCGACCCCGTCATATTGATCCCTATTTCGAGGGGTCAGACGATATGATTGCTATGGAAGTATATGGCATTGAACCACATGGTGACTACAACTTGCTATCTTTTATTGTAGGTAATGAGATCCTATTGGTCCAAACCGATCCTGGGTTCTTCCCGGAAATCGGGCAGAAGATCCAATTGAAATTTTCAGATAATCTTCACTTCTTCAACACTGAAACCGAAGATAGTATCTTTTATGGCCAAGGAGAGAAGAATGGCTGAAATTAAACTTGAAAATGTATCAAAGTTCTACAATGAATTAAAAGCGGTTAACAATGCAAACCTGGTAGCAAACCAGGGTGAATTTATTGTTTTGTTTGGGCCCTCGGGAGCGGGCAAAACCACTACTTTGAAAATGATTGCGGGTTTAGAAAAAGTTGATGAGGGTGAAATATTCTTTGACGGCCAGGCAATGGCAGAGATTGACACTGCAAACCGTGATGTCGCGATGGCATTTGAAAACTATGCTCTTTACCCCCATTTATCTGTGTTCGAGAATATCGCATTTCCATTAAAGGTTCCGGCAAGGCGCGGTGAGCTGCCCGATAGCGAAATTAAGAAGAAAGTGATAGAGATTGCTGAAGTTTTACAAATAGAAATGCTTCTAGAACGGCTCCCACAGCAATTGAGCGGCGGGCAGCGACAACGAGTTGCGCTTGGTCGATGTTTGATTCGTTCTCCTCAAGTGTGTCTATTGGATGAACCCATTGCTCATCTCGATGCAAAACTCCGCCATAGAATGTATGCCGAGTTGAAGAGGATCCAACGGGAACGGGGAGTTACCACTATTTATGCAACACCTGCACAATCTGAAGCAATGGCAATGGCAGACCGGATTGTGATCATATTTGGTGGCGAAGTTCAGCAAGTAGCATCACCACGAGAATTATACGAATGCCCCAACAGTGTTGGCGTGGCGAAATTTGGAGGCGAACAGCCGATGAATATTCTGCCCGTCACTATTGTCAAAAAGAAGGAGAAACTCAGCCTTACGATTGAAGATCAGGTTGTTTCTGCCCCGAATCGATTAATCCATTTAATTGATAAGTTTAATGTTGACGAGAAAATATTATTGGGCGTCAGACCTCCTGACCTGAAGATTGAATTTAAGGATGGGGGGGATCACTTAATTGTTTCAGAATTATACGCCATCGAGCAGCTTGGACGGACAGCCAGGGTAACAGTCAAAGTTGGAGACCAATTTTTAGAAGTGGCTTCCAAGGAACAAATCAACACTAAAATTGGTGATAAGATATGGTTATCTCTGAATGAGAGTCCAGTATATTTATTTGATGCCCAAAACAAATTACTGATAGCATCGGCCGACCTGGCAGGATAACAAAAGAGCTCCCTTATTCCATTAGTGAGCATATAAATCATTACGGCCTAATCTGAGTTGAAAACTAAATGAACGACAACTTTGATCTTGACAGCTTCCAAATTAATCAGGAATTGGTTTCGGTTCAAATGGAAGCAAAATCTGCACCAGAGGTGATAACAGAACTCTCAAGATTACTATTTGAGAGGGGATATGTGAAATCTAGTTATGCGAATGCGGCAATTGCACGTGAAGAAGAATTCCCCACAGGTTTACCTACAAAAGGATGTGGTACTGCAATACCCCACGCTGATGTCAAGCATACAATCGAGCCTGGAATTGCGGTAGGCACTCTGAAAGAGCCTGTGAAATTCGGCCAATTGGGGGATGCCAGTAATCAAATCGATGTTTCAGTTGTGTTTTTGTTGTCGGTAACCCAGCCAAGCGCCCAGGTTTATTTGCTGAAATCATTGGTAGAAGTGTATAAGGACGAGTACCTGCTGTGCAAACTGCAAGCAGCAATAGACTCCCATGTGATTGTGGAAGAAGTAAATACAGCCCTTGCAAAAGTCAAAGCAGAAATCCGATAGGTATAGATAAAACGATCGAGACGTTAATAACTCGATCGTTTTAGATTACTAAATATACTACTAATTCAAAGGACGAGAATATGACCAGGAAAATTGTGACTGCGTGTGGATTGGCTGTTTCCATGGCTCAACTGGTGGCATCAAAAGTGAACGAACGATTAAAAACTGAGGGAATTACTGACGTTGAAGTGATCCCCGCCAAGGTCCCAGAATTAGAAAATATAGCAAAAGATGCTGTGTGTGTTGTGACGACAGTAAAGATTTGGGATGACCTGGGTGTTCCGATCATCGATGCGACTGATTTTGTTATGGGTGGTGACGGAAAAGCAGCTCTTGACCAAATGGTCGAATTGTTAAACGCGTAATCCTTACATATAGATTATCGAAGAAAAAGTAAACTTAGGATTCAAATCAAGTACTGGCTTATAACCATCTTACACTGGATTATCTTGATTCTTTATTTCGATTATATGAGGAGGTATCAAAATGGAAGTTACCGGATTTTTTGGAAAGCTTGTTGACATTCATTTTCTTGGAACCATCCCATTAGTTGTGTTAATTTTAGCACTTATTATCCGCCAGCCCTGGAAAGAATCCCTCCAGGGGGCAATCAAAATTGCTATGGGAGGAATCGGCATGGCCGCGATGACTTATATTGCAATCGAATATTTTGCACCAGTAGTAATAGGCGCGGCAGCAAATATTGGTGGACCAATGAGCGATATGACTATGGTTGATGTCGGCTGGTCTAATGCCTTGGCAGCTCTGGCGAGTCCGATGATGTGGTTCAACATATTGATTTTTGTGGGCATTAATATTAGTTTGATCTGGATCGGTGCCACAAAAACGCTTTATGTTGATTTTCCTTGCATGTGGCGCGGCGCCTGGACTGGATTGGTTGTCTGGGTTGTGACTGATAATTTTCTATGGGGAACAATCGCAATGGAACTATTCTTGATCACAGACTTGTTCTTGGCAGATTGGAATGCCAAACGCATGCAAGAATTCCATCAATTTAACCCAACAGCCAGTTTCCCAAATTCACAAAATGCTGCTATTATTGCTGCGCCCTTGGCCTGGTTGTTTGCCCGGATACCGGGATTAAAAGACTGGAACATTAAAGGTGATTTCGTCCGGAAAAAATTAGGGTTTTTTGCTGAGCCCATGGTGTTGGGTTTAATCACTGGTGCTGTGCTCGGTTTACTAGCTGGGTTTGATGTTGTAAATGTTCTCATCGTTGGTTTTACATCAGCGATGATGTTCCATTTCTGGCCGACAGCTTTAGGGGTATTCTTTGACGGCTGGTCAGTTTTTAATGAAGGCATGCGTAATCTTCTGGTTGGATGGTTTAAGGACAAACGTGAAGTATATACAGCTGTGGATACCAGCGTTTTACTGGGACATCCTTCTGTAGGGATATCAACCACCCTGATGTACCCTCTGGCATTCATCCTGGCTGTTGCAGTACCCGGTGTTGGTTTGTTTCCTGTGATCAGTATTCAGATTATCCAGTGGTGGATGGCCCACATCACTGGGTGGACAAAAGGTAATATCATTCACAACTTGTTGATTTGCTCTGTTGTAATTGTTCTCTACAGTTGGGCTGCGACTGCCATGGCAGAACCCTACACCTTTTGGGTCCAAAAATTTGGCATGATGTCACAAGAGATGATTGATGCCGGCGTGATGGTTACAAACTGGGACGGCGGTGGTGACTTGCGTACCTATTTGATGTTTTTACTCTTCAACTTATTCTAATCCAAGGTATTAATGACTCTTGAACTAACACCTCGTCAACGTGTTCGTGCAGTTTTAAATCACCAGGAACCCGACCGAATACCAATTAGCATTGGTGGAACTGGCGGAAAGATAACTGAATCACGAATGGAATTACTTAAAGACCATTTTGGTATTTCCGGTGATGTCGAACCAGTGTTGGTGGGTCCGCAGATGATGCAGTTGGACAATCGGGTTCTGGATGCTTTACGGACTGATATCCGCTATGTTAATATGCGACCCCCTACTGGCTTTCGGGTAAATGAAGCGCCCGGGGGCGGGTGGTATTACGATTGGGGGTTGATCTATAAAGAACACCCAATCAGCAAGATGTATGAATATGTTAACCACCCGTTGGCTGATGCAACCATAGAGGACTTAGATAGCTTTGATTGGCCGGATCCCTTTGACCCGGCTCGCTGGCAGGGACTACGGGAAGAGGCTCAACAATTGTATGAACAGACTGACCACGCCCTGGTCGCATACCGGCCGACGTATAATGGCTTGTTCGAATTGTGCCAGGTAATCCGTGGTACAGAGCAAATGTTGATGGATTTAGTACTGAACCCTGATTTTGCAGAAGCGCTATTTTGGCGTGTGGGTGAAATATTTAAAGGGTTTTATCAGGCCCAGCTTGATGCTGTCGGTGATTTTGTTGAATGGGTTGAGATAGGGGATGACCTGGGTGGGCAGAGTGGTCCATTGATATCACCTGCAATGTATCGAAACTTATTAAAGCCTGTCCATGCAGATGTGATCAGATCGATTAAAAATCACCCCTCAAATACGAAGGTCATGTATCATAGCTGTGGGTCAATAAAAGTCTTTATTCCCGATTTTATTGAAATGGGCGTGGACATTCTGAATCCCATCCAGGTGGCGGCGAAGGGAATAATTCCAGCCGAAATCAAGTCTGAATTTGGTGGCGAGCTTTGTTTCCTTGGAGGAGTCGATTCTCAACATCTCATGCCGGCTGGGTCACCTAAGCAAGTTGCAGATCAAGTAAAAAAACGGATTCAGGAAATGGGCATGGGTGGGGGATATATTTTAGCGCCTTCCCATAATATTGGGGATGACGTACCGCTGGAAAATATCTTGGCATTTTTCGAATCGGCCGAAAAATTTGGCACGTACCCGATCCAAACCCAGCTAAATTAATATATTCTGTAAGGGATTTTGATAACAATGAACAAATTAACTTCGAGAGAAAGGGTTCGCATTGCATTAAATCACCAGGAACCAGATCGGGTTCCTATCGATATTACCTATACAAAAACGCCTTATATCAGCGTTCGGCAAGCATTGGGATTTCCTGAGCAAAGCGTGTCACCTGATGTGTGGGATCGAGTAAAACCTACTCCGGACGTGGTTAAAGCCCTTGGATGTGATCTGTATTGGGTTGGACTAAAAGGGGGTAGTAAACGGCAACTATTTAGTTTTGATCTCGATCAATATAAAACCGAATGGGGGGTAGTATTTCACAAAGTCCTTCGCCCGGATGGAGACTATCAATTTGAAATGCGAGATTATCCGATTTTTGAGCCAACCATGGATGCCCTCAACGCCTATCCCTGGCCGGACCCAATGGATCCTGCTCGGTATGAAGGAGTAGAAGCCACTGTTCGAGAGATTTATGAAACTACGGATTATGCGATCTGCGCTCGTTTAGGTGGCAATATTTGGGAACTCGGCAATTATCTGACCGGACAAGAAAATTGGATGATGTCTGTTGTGCTTTATCCGGATTTTTGTTATGAGTTAATGTTGCGAGTAGCTGATTTTCAGAAAATTATGTATAGAGAAGGTCTGAAACGCATCGGTAAATACCTTTCAGTTATTCGGCTTGGCGGCGAGGATTTCGGAACCCAAAATGGTTTATTAATATCTCCCAAGATGTTCCGAACTTTAGTAAAACCAATCTTACAAGATGTTTATCTTGACATCAAAGAACAGTTGGTAGATATAGGAAACCATGACTGCAAATTGATGCTGCATAGCTGTGGAGGGATTGAACCCTTGATCGATGACTTTATAGATATCGGAGTGGACATTCTTGATCCGGTTCAAACACGCGCAAAGGGCATGAATGCATATCAATTGAAACAAACTTATGGTAAACGAATTTCATTCCATGGTGGAATTGATACGCAGGGCATTCTGCCTTTCGGCAGCATTGAAGAAGTGGTAGAGGAGACCAAGATAAAGTTGGAAAGCTTTGCACCTGGTGGTGGATACATATTATGCCCCACCCATAATCTCCAAGCTGATGTTCCTGGGGAAAATGTATTGAAGATGGTAAAAATTGGCCAGGAATATGGCCAATATCCAATCCCGCAAAACTTTGATAAAGATTTTTTATCCTCTCGTAAACATTAAAGAATCTTAGATGGATTAAGAAATAACCTGATTCGGGCCTCATATATGGGAGGAGTTTGTTATGGACTATATAAACCTTGGTAATACCGGCCTAAAGATTTCTCGTATCTGTCTTGGCATGATGTCCTTTGGTTCTCCTGAATGGAAGCTTGCCACCTGGACCCGTCCAGCTGACGAGGGATTGCCCTTTGTAAAGAGGGCAATTGAATCGGGGATTAACTTTTTTGATACTGCAGACCTCTATTCTAATGGGCTTAGTGAAGAATTGACCGGGAGGGCTCTAAAAAAGTACGCCAAACGAGATGAGGTTGTCATCTCAACGAAGGTTTTTTTTGGAATTCACCTTGACGAAGGACCAAAACCCAATCAAATTGGCTTGAGCCGCAAACATATCATGAAAGCCGTTGATGGGTCACTCAAAAGATTGGATACAGACTATATAGACCTGTATCAAATTCACCGCTGGGATCCGGAAACACCGATTGAGGAAACAATGGAAGCTCTGCATGATGTAGTGAAAGCAGGAAAGGTCCGATATATTGGGGCCTCCAGTATGTTCGCCTGGCAGTTTGCAAAAGCTCAATATACAGCGAGCTTGAATGGTTGGACAAAATTTGTATCCATGCAGAACCACTATAACCTTGTGTATCGCGAAGAAGAACAGGAAATGATCCCGTTCTGCGTGGACCAGGGAGTTGGCCTGATCTGCTGGAGCCCTTTGGCGCGCGGTTTTTTGGTCGGAAACAGGACACGTGCCAAGGGAGGCGAAACAGACCGCTCAAAGACCGATGATTGGGCACACAGCGCATATTACCTGGACTCCGATTTTGATGTTGTCGATGCTGTCAAAGAAGTTGCTAAAGAGCACGGTGTTTCTCCAGCCCAAATCGCCTTAGCCTGGGTTTTAAGTAAACCGTACGTCAATGCGCCGATAATTGGAGCAACAAAGATGAATCACCTGGAGGAAGCAATAGCAGCTGTAGACATTGAGCTGTCAGTAGACCAGATCGAAAAACTAGAGGCGCATTACCAGCGGCACCCGATAGCATTCTAGTTTATTGCTGGCAAGGAAGATTGTTAAATGAGTGAAGTTGAACATGTGCTTTCTGTTCAGAACGAGGCAGGAGAATCGCCGCATTGGAATACTGATAAAAAGGCATTGTATTGGGCAGATATTGTTGATCCACATATTTATAAGTACACGCCTGAAAATGGGGAACTAGTAACTTTCCCGATTGACATTCCGGTGACAGGGTTTGGGCTGCGCCAATCCGGAGGAATGGTGTTGGCTTCAAAAACTGGCCTCTATCTAGCAGGCGCCGGATTATCGCATGTTAGTTTTGTGCTTGACCCAGAGAGTGATAAACCTGATGTGCGATTTAATGATGGACTGGTTGATCCGCAAGGACGTTTTTGGGCAGGCACGTTAAATGAAATTGATTTTACAGCTTCCGATGGTGCTTTATATCGATTTGCGCCAGATGGAACTCTGGCAGTTATGGATACGCGGCTAAAAGGTCCTAATGGAATGGGTTGGAGTCCAGATCATCAAACGATGTATTTGGTGGATTGTTTTGCCCAACTTATCTATTCTTATGATTTTGATCTAGAGTTAGGGCAAGTTAATAACCGCCGAATTTTTGCAGAAGTTCCAGTTGAAAATGGGATGCCGGATGGCCTAACAGTAGACAATGAGGGCTTTGTATGGAATGCCCATTGGGGTGGATGGCGTGTAACTCGCTATGATCCTGACGGAAAGATCGAGCGTGTAATCAAGCTCCCTGTTCAAAATGTGACCAGCTGCGCTTTTGGCGGAGATGACCTCGACGACCTGTATATAACTACAGCTTGGTTTTTGTTGAGCGAGGAAGAACGTAAAAAGCAACCTTTTGCGGGAGACATTTTTCGAATAAAACCTGGCATAAAAGGCATGCCTGATCCAAAATTCACTGGCTAGTTAATTTAAATACAATATTAAGAGAATAATTGGTCCGCGATGCTCTCTTTTATGATGCAAGAAGGTTTTGTTAGGAGTTAACAACATGTCAGAAATTTGGACTTCAAGGAAACGGGTCGAGATCACCTTGTCGCATAAAGAACCTGATCGTGTACCGCTTGATATTTCCATCACATTAAACGCATATATAAAATTGAGGGAACATTTAGGACTCCCTCCTGAAGAAAACATAGTTGCTGACAGGTTTTTTGAGGTGCGCCCAAGTATTGATGTTGTAAAAGCCCTTGGTGTTGATATGACATTTGTTAGATTGCGGAACCCCAGCAATTGGCAATGTCCGCCTCCACTGCCTGATGGCAGCTTGGTAGATATATGGGGCATAGGCCGGAAAATGATTCAACTTCCAGACGGCAGCTATCTAAACGAGGTTTCTTATTGTCCGATGAAAAACTTGGATGCTAAAACGATAGATCTTGATGCGTATCCTTGGCCTGATCCCTATTCACCAGGAATTGTAGATGGCTTGGCGGAAGAAGCAAAAACACTCTATGAACAGACCCCCTTGGCGATCATGGGGCGATTTGGTGGGCCTGTAATGGAACTGGGAGCCTATTTGCGAGGGTATGAGCAGTGGTTGATGGATTTGGTCCAGCATCCTGAATTTACGCGTAAGATGTTAAACAAGATTGCAGATATTCAAATTAAACTCGACGAAGAAGGTATACGTGAAGCGGGAAAATATCTATCTGTGTTTAAGGCCAGTGGAGAAGATCTGGGAATGCAAGATCGCCGTCTATTCTCGAAAAAAGTTTGGGACGAATTGATCTATCCGATTTTAAAAAGGCGATGGCAATCTGCCCGTCGGGCACTTGATAAATACGCGCCCCACGTGAAGATTATGCTGCATTCTGATGGGGCAATCCGGTCGATGATCCCAGATTTCATAGACAGCGGCATAGATATTTTAGATCCTATCCAATCTGCCTGCAGGGGGATGGAATTGGTCCACCTTAAGAACGATTTCGGGGATCAGTTATCCTTCCATGGCAGCGTGGATACGCAATCCGTTTTGCCGTTTGGCACACCACGCGAAGTTGCTGAAGAAACAAAACGCTGTATAGACGCCTTGGGTGATGGAGGTGGTTTAGTCCTTGCGCCAAGCCATTTTATTCAACCAGACGTTCCGCCAGAAAATATAGTTTCTATGTATAAAACGGCGCTTGAATATGGAAAATATCCAACAAAACAGATCTAGACAGAAAAAAACATGGAAGACAAAATCATACAGGTTTACACGGCGATATTAGATGGCGCGATGGGTGATACCAGTGGGAAAGTCAGAATGCAGCTGATGCAGGAATTGAAGCAGATACTATCCTGTCAATAGGCAGCATCAGTTTTTATATTCAACGGTATTGTTGCCCAGATAGATCAAAAAGCAATGATGGTTAGACATACCATACTGGAAGGATATTTTTCCGATTATTTTATCCAGTGAACCAATAGATTTAGAACCACAAAAGAAGCGTTTTGCCCCAATCTGTTCAAAAGAAAATAGCCCTCACTATCGCAATTAAAAATATTTATCCACTGCTTCCTGAGAGTTATCGGCGATATGGCCGCTGGAATTAAAACTCAGTGGTATCCGCGAGGGATCAAACCCACTTTCTGAGGGGAGAGCGTAATTTCCCCGACCAACTGATAGATTCTTCGTCGGTTAGCAGTGCTAACAATTCAAGGTTTTCTTCGAACAACTCTCCATAATCGATTAAATCATATCTAAAGAGTGAAAATGGTTCGCCAAAAGACTCCTGCCATGATTTCAGCGTGTCCTTTAGAAAAAAATCAATTGTTGTAGTGCTTTGGAATACACGGACGGGATCATCCGAACTTAATACAGTGACTGCTGCAGAGAAACAAATCCCAACCCCATCCAGGCGTTGAGCATTTAATGCCCTGCGAGGTTAATTAATTCTTCCACGTATTCTGCGGTTGAAGGCAGATATTCGCCCTTGACAAACCGCGCTTTACACCATACAATATTCACATATGTGAATTATAACTCACATATGTGAATATTGAATCTTATGGAAGAAAATTGGATCAGCAACCTGAACTTCATCCCGGTCGGCTTGTACGAAAAAGCTCTGCCCAAAAACCTGTCTTGGAATGAGCGCTTAACGCTAACCAGGCAGACAGGATTTGATTTTTTGGAAATTTCTATTGATGATTCTGATGAGCGTATCGAGCGCTTGGATTGGACTACAAAAGAGAAAAAAGATTTGCTGAATACCATAGAACAGACTGGCGTGAAGATTCAATCTCTAAGTCTCAGCGCCCACCGCCGTTTTCCTTTGGGCAGCAAGGTTCCTGAAACCCGTGAAAAGGCATTAGATATATTCAAAAAAGCGATAGACCTAGCGGTTGAGTTGAATATTCGCATCATTCTGGTCCCGGGGGCAGATAACTATTACGAGGAAAGCGACCAGAATTCGCAATACTATTACTTAACAAACCTTGGAAAAGGATTTGAATGGGCCAGCGGTGCAGGGATAATGCTCGCGTTGGAGAATTGGGATATCCAGATCAACACTTTACCCAGAGTGATGGAGTATGTCCAACATTTCAATTCACCCTGGTTCCAGAGTTATCCAGATTTAGGGAACCTGATTTTTGCTGGAGTTGATGTGGTCTCCCAATTGGAGTATGTCAAAGGACATATTGCCGCGCTGCATGTCAAAGACACCCTGCCTGGACAGCTGCGGTACGTTTCCCCGGGAGAAGGCAAAGTTCCTTTTGTTGATGCCTTCGAGAAATTAGCAGAAATGGGATTTCAAGCGCCTGTTGTTCTGGAACTATGGACGGAAGAGTTTCCAGATGCGGTGGAGATCGTAGAAAAAGCAGGTAAATATATTCGGGCTCAGATGGAAGCAGGTTGGAGCAAATATCAGGCTAAACAGGACTAGAAAGGAGAATAAAACCTTTATGTCAAAACAACCCTTATTACAATTGGCCTTAGATTATTTTGATCTTGCCCCTGCCCTGGCTATGGCTCAAATCGTCCATAAAGAAGTGGATATCTTGGAAATCGGAACCCCGCTGACCAAGGGCGGAGGCATGCTGGCCGTGAAAATTATCCGGGAGATGTGTCCGGATAACCTGATCCTGGCTGATATTAAGTCACCTGATGTGGGCGGCGGCGAAGCGAAAATGGCCTTTGATGCCGGAGCCGATTGGATGACTGTGCTAGGCGCAGCACCTCTTGATACTATCAAACTTGCCCTGGAGGAAGCTAATTCGCGTCCAGGAAAAGAAATGTTCATTGAGTTGACAGGCATTCGAGACATAATTTCCCGGGCCATGGAATGGCGCAGTATTGGTATAGAACGCATGGTTTACCACCGCGGTTGGGATGAAGGAAATCTGTCCCGCTCCTGGGATGAAAATGACCTGGCGACGATTCAGGAATTAATCCGGATGGGATTTAAGATTTCTGTTGCCGGTGGGCTGGGATTGGACATGATTCCTTTCTTCCAGGGAGTGGATATTTCCATTTTTGTGATCGGTCGGGCGATCCGGGAGACTCCAGATCCAGCCGCCACAGCCCGAAAATTCAGGGCAGCCATTAACGCTTACAGGTTTGGTGATGCCAGTCCTGCTAATCAGTTTCAGGACACAGCTGCCAAAGCTATCCGCTGGGGAATCAGCGAAATGGGATTAGATCTGACAGTTGACGGTAGGGAATGTCCGGGATGCAATTCTCCTGCCCGCTTCTGCCTGGATTCCAAAACAGAGATCAGCACACCTCAGGGTGTAAACAATCAGGATCTAGTTGATCTAATTCAAGCTAACCTGGGACTGGGAGAAAAAGCAGCTGTGGGATTGGATTCCCCCACCAGTTTTTACCTGGACGTTGCTCAACTACCCCAGCTCAACAGCAACAATGTCCTGGGTTTATTAACAGCTACCAGCGCTGCCTTACATCGAGAAGGTACGGCAGTCGAGATCGGGGCAGCAATGACAGCAGCCCAAAATATATTGTCAGAGTAAAGTGAGATAGACTCTCTCAAAGGAGTGATGTTATGGATAATGAATTTCCGATGAACGCACTTGGTATGGTTGAGACCAAAGGCCTGGTGGCATCAATAGAAGCAGCTGATGCCATGATCAAAACTGCAAAGGTAAAACTGTATGGCCAGGAAGAAAGCGGTGGAGGTTATGTCACCGTCTATATCCGGGGAGAAATAGGTGCCGTCAGGGCAGCTGTTGATGCCGGAGCAGCTGCTGCCAAAGCAGCCGGTGATCTTGTGGCTGTCCATGTAATTGCCCGACCTCATAAGAATGTGGAAAAACTACTTCCTGACGAGGTAAAAGTTGTCAGGCTTTCTGCGGATTGAACCGGTTCTGAGGCCTAAAAATAAGTAAAGGAAAATAACATGCAATTGCGAACATATGTGATGGTTGACAGCATGCAACCCCAGTTTGCAGCGTTTACAGGAAAACGCACTCTGGGGATGATACCCATCGAAGGAGATGCTCAGTTATACATCGAGATTTCTCCAGCTGCAGAGGTTTATCAGGTGATGGATGTGGCCTTAAAAACCACTGATGTACAGCCCGGGTATCTAAATATGGGACGTGAATACGGTTTTCTGGAAATCCATTCCAGCCACCAGGAAGCTGTTCAATACACCGGTAAAAAAGTTCTGGAATCAATTGGATTAAAAGAAGCTGATCGGCTCAAACCGAAGGTTCTTTCATCCAACATGACAACCGGAATTCATCCTTATGAAGCCCAGCTCATAAACGCCCGCAATGCTGGCGGACTTATTCTGGCTTTTCAGACCTTCTGCGTGATTGAAGTTGTCCCGGCAGCCTATATTGTTCTGGCAGCCAACGAAGCTGAAAAAGCAGCCGGCATCACTCTGAATCACTATACATCCAACGGTGCCTATGGACGTTTGATGATCTCAGGATCTGAATCCGCAGTCAGGCAATCCAGGGATGCTGCCATATCAGCGATTGATTCCCTGGAAGGTAGAGATAAATAAACTCATGAATATTTACTATACTGCCAAAGACATTGAGGCGTTGGCAGCCAAGGGAATCTATCAGCTTGAACTTGGTCCCAATACCTCCCTCACTGATTTTGCCCGGGAGACAGCGGAACAGCTGGATGTCACTTTGATTGAAGAGAAGGGGAGTGATACCCTGGTTCCTGTTTCACCTCCGGCAGCAGCTCCCAGGCAGACGCAGGTTGTCAGCCAGTCTTATAACAAACCCCGGGGATGTCAGTCCGGGAACAGGAAAGGACCATCTGGGGTAACTGCGATCGCCCCTAAGGCTGATCTGGTCAGTGATCCAGATAGTTCGGCTCCTGTGAACAGACTGGTAGATCTGATGGGCAAGATCATCAAACGAGGAGACTAATATGAAGATAGGGATAGTAGTAGGCGCAGCAGTTTCTACTGAAAAAGAACCTCGCCTTGATGACAGCAAACTACTTCTGGTAAGAGATGCAGATCCGGCAGGAAAAGCATCTGGGGATGTTTATATTGCCCAGGATGTTGTGGGGGCTGGTCCAGGAGAGCTGGTAATGGTAGTCAAGGGAAGTACTGCCAGGATTGCCTCTGGAGATGGAAACAAACCTGTTGACGCAGTCATTGTCGGAATTCTGGATTCGTTATCAGTTGACGACAAACTTACCTATAAAAAATAGAACCTATTTAAATTTGCTATCAAGGAGATTGATCGATGGCTGAAAATAAAAAGCAGGATGTAATTGGAAATCAAGCACTGGGTATGATTGAAACCCGGGGATTGGTGAGCAGTATTGAAGCAGCTGACGCCATGGCAAAATCTTCCAATGTTGATTTGCTTTACAAACGCGCTATTGGTGGAGGATATATTACTGTAATGGTCCGGGGAGATGTTGGCGCAGTCCGGACTGCTCTGGGGGTTGGACGCAAAGCTGCTTCCAAGCTCGGAAAAGTCATTTCCACCCGCATTATTCCCGGTCCACACATAGATCTGGAAGATCTGTTGCCTGGCTCCACAAAGAAATAATCCAAGGTAAAGCATAAGGAGGCTGGCAAAATGAAAAAAATAACGCCCTCTTCGCTGTTAAGTAAGAAACGGCGAGGCGAGAGAATAACCCTGCTTACTGCTTATGATTTTGCCATGGCAAAATTCATCAACCAGGCAGGGGTTGATGTGATTCTAGTCAGCGATGCGGTTGGGACCGTTGGGCTGGGACGTCCGGAAGCAGTCTCGGTTAGCGTGGAAGAGATGATTTACCATACCCAGGCTGTTCGCAACGGCGCTGGAAACTCTCTAGTAATCACAACACTTCCCTTTGGTTCTTATGAAACTGATGAGAGTGCAGTCCGAACTGCAGTTCGTATGATGAAAGACGGTAAAGCTGATGGGGTTCACCTGGAAGGTACCCGGGAAGATGCTGGTAAAGCAGCAGCTATTGTCAAGGCAGGAATACCCTTAATAGCTCATGTGGGAATCACAAAGAAGAACATCGTCCGCTCCGGAACTATCCGCACTCAAGGCAGAACAGCCAGTGGCGCATCGGCCATATTAAGGGATGTCATAGCCTTTGCTGAATCCGGGGCATGTGCAGTTATCCTGGAATGTATACCCATCAGATTGGCCGAGGTGATCACTAAAAGCCTGGAAATACCCACCATCAGTATTGGTGCCGGCCCAGCTTGTGACGGCCAGGCTCTGGTGACCCAGGATATGCTGGGATTATATAAGGAATTATCACCAAAATTCCTTAAAGTGTATATAGATTTATCTGATATTATTGTCAGAGTATTAACCCAGTTCCGGGAAGAAGTGGAAGGTGGATTATTCCCTACTAAAGAGCATAGTTATTCAATAGATGACCAGGAACTTGATAAGCTGGCTTCAGAAATGACAGATTTATTGGAGAGGTAATATAGAATGAAATTGACCAAGAAAAATGCAGAGGATTATTTGCTGCAAATGTACCAAATTCGTGCTTTTGAAGAACAGGCTGAAAAAAGCTACATGGCAGGAAAGATCCATGGGACGATGCACCTGTCGATCGGGCAGGAGGCATCTGCTGTCGGTTCTATCAGCACCCTGGAACCGACAGACTTTATTATCGGCCATCACCGGGGACACGGTCTGTGTATTGCCAAAGGGGCGGATTTGAATTTAATGATGGCAGAATTTTACGGCAAGGAAAATGGTTACTGCCGGGGCCGGGGAGGCTCCATGCATATTGCCGATGTCGCTGGAGGTAATTTAGGCGCCAACGGTGTTGTCGGAGGTGGGATTCCCCTGGCTGTTGGGGTGGGAATTGGCTTAAAAATGCAAAAGGAAAATCGGGTCCTGCTGGCGTTCTTCGGCGACGGCGCTGCATCAACAGGCGCTTTTCACGAGTCAATGATCCTGGCAGTTCTTTTTCAGGTTCCGGTGGTCTTTATTTGTGAGAACAATCAGTATGCCATGTCGTTTGCAGCCAGTGATTGGACAACTAGTAAAAAAATCGCTGCCCATGGGGAGATCTATGGCATGGCTGAAAGCTGTTCAACCGATGGAAATGACCTGTTAGAAGTTCAAGCTGCAGTTGAAGCTGCTGTAAAAAGAGCTCGCGAAGGAGGAGGACCCTCATTAATTGTGAATGATACTTATCGCTGGCGGGGACACTCTAAGAGCGATCGCAACCTTTATCGCACCAAGGATGAAATCGAAGAATGGAAGAAAAAGGACCCCATTCTGAAATTTCAGAAATATTGTATCAGTGAGAAAATACTTTCTAAAAAAGAAGTTGAGGATATCAAAGAACAAGGTTATGCGGACATTGAATCAGCCCGCGTATTTGCGGAAGCCAGTCCGGATCCGGCAATTGAAACATTGGAAGAAGGGGTTTACGCGCCATGAGAGAGATCACATATTTAGAAGCTATACGGGAAGCAATGACCCAGGAAATGGAACGAGATTCCAGGGTTTTCATGATTGGAGAAGATATCGGGGAATACGGAGGAGCCTTTCAGGTTTCCCACGGCATGCTGGAAAAATTTGGTCCGGAACGTATTCTGGACACACCCATAACAGAGCTGGCATTAACAGGTGCGGCAACCGGCGCAGCCTTGATCGGCATGCGCCCTATCGCTGAAATCATGTTTATGGATTTCACCACCCTGGCCTCGGAGCAATTAGTGAACCAGGCAGCCAAACTGCGTTTCATGTTTGGCGGACAAATCACAGTTCCCCTGGTTCTGCGGACTCCAGCCGGTTCCGGGACCGGAGCAGCAGAGCACCACTCCCAGAGTTTTGAAAACTGGTTTGTGCATGTTCCGGGTTTAAAAGTTGTCATGCCCACCACGCCTTACGATGCCAAAGGGTTATTGGTCTCTTCTATCCGGGACGATAACCCGATTGTTTTTATTGAACATAAACTTCTTTATAAGACTAAGGGAGATGTTCCCGAAGAGCTCTACGAAATTCCGCTTGGCAAAGCGGATATCAAAAGGGTTGGCAAAGACCTTACTATTGTCGCCACCGCGATCATGGTCCAGCGTTCTTTGCAGGCCGCGGAAGAGCTGGCCAAAGAAGGTATTGAGGTTGAAGTTGTTGACCCCCGCACGCTGCGACCGCTGGACACGGAAACAATTGTCAATTCTGTGAAAAAGACCGGTAAGGTGTTGATCGTGCACGAAGCGGTGAAGACGGGTGGATTTGGTGGTGAGCTGGCAGGAGTGATCGCAGAAAGTGAGGCTTTTGGATACCTGGAAGCCCCCATTATCCGCCTGGCTGGCAAGGAAGTTCCTATTCCTTATAACAGGGATCTGGAATACAATTCAGTTCCCCAGGTTGAAAATATTGTCGAAAAAGCCAGAGAACTGGCAACCCTAAAGGTGTAATATGGCTCTTGAAATGATCATGCCCAAAGTGGACATGGACCAGGAAACCGGTACAGTTGTCGAATGGTTAAAAACCAACGGGCAGCAGGTAGAAGAAGGCGAAACCATCCTGGTCATTGAGACAGATAAGATCGCCATAGATGTGGAAGCACCTGGGACAGGAATTCTCAATGGAATTTCTGCCCATCCCGGTGAAACCGTCCCGATCGGGACTGTAATTGCCTATATTCTAGAGGAAGGGGAAGAACTTCCGGAGATCAGCTCAGCTCCCCCCCCGGCAGCCAGTGAGGCTGCCCAAACAGCAGTAGTACCCGCGGCGAGTGATGTTCAGGCAACTCCGGTTGCCCGGAAAATGGCTGCGGAACATGGATTGGATTTGGGCGCAGTAACTCCAACGGGATCCGGAGGAAAAGTAACCAAAGGTGATATCGAAGCAGCTCTTCAGGGTGCAGAAGCCCCTGTTCGACAGGGAGATATCATCGCATCTCCAGCTGCCAGGAGAATCGCCCGCCTCAAAGGAATAAACCTGCAATTAGTTAAAGGAAGCGGTCCCGGCGGCAGGATCCAGGGATTTGATGTGGAAAAATATCAATCTCAACCGGGTCTGCCTTCAGTGAAGCCAGCGCTGAGCGGTGAGAGTATTCCCTTGATCGGAATGCGCCGGACAATTGCCGAGAGGTTGACTGAAAGTTATCAATCCATACCCCATATCTCGTTCACGTCCCGGGTGGACATGAGCAACTTTAACCAGGCTCGGGGCGATTATAATCAGCTGGCTCTAGAAAAGGGTGAACAAAAAGTATCTGTAACTGCCATGCTGGTAAAATTGGTGGCAATGGTGTTAGCTGATCATCCCATGATGAACAGCTCCCTGGTTGATGATGCCATTCATCTCCATCAGGATATCAATATCGGAATTGCTGTGGCACTGGAGAACGGGTTGATCGTGCCCGTGGTCAAGAATGCCAACCTCAAAGGGATCAGTGAGATTGCCCTAGAGAGCAATGACCTGGTAACACGGGCCAGGAACAAAGCTCTCACTGGTGCCGATGTAAGAGGAGGTACTTTTACAATTACCAATCTGGGACCATTTGGGGTGGAGCAGTTTAACGCTATCATCAACCCGCCAGAAGCCGGCATCCTGGCTATAGGCGCTACTGCTTCTGATGTGATTGCCTTGGAAAATGGCGCCATCGCTGTCAGGCCCATTATGCGTTTTACCCTTTCAGCCGATCACCGTATCGTTGATGGATCCATTGCCGCCCATTTCATTGCGGATCTCAAGGCAATTTTTGAAAATCCAATTTTGATGAACTATTAGCAGGAGAGACCATGCCGGAAATCACATTAACCATAATTCACGAAGTAGGCCTTCATGCCCGCCCGGCCTCGATGTTTGTTCAGACGGCAGCCAAATTTTCTAGCGATATAGAAGTAACTCATGGCGAAACTACCGTGAATGCCAAGAGCATCCTGGCTGTTCTGACTCTGGGCGCCCACAAAGATTCCAAGATCACCATCAAGGCAGAGGGCGATGATGCAGCAGCAGCTCTAAGCGCGCTGGAGGAGCTGGTGTTGAATAATTTTGGCGAGCAATGATGAAATCAATCTCTGGAATACCTACTTCTTATGGAATAGCGATCGGACCAGCCTATGTTTTTAACAGGGAAGATATTGTCATTGAACCCTGTAACATCCAGGATCCAGAAGCGGAGTTGAAGCGGTATGCTGAAGCCCGGGAAACAACCCTGGAACAACTGGATGAAGCTTTTTTAAAGGCCAAAGAAGAATTGGGGGATGAAGCTGCTGAAATTTTTAGCGCCCAGAAGCTTATGTTGGAAGACCCGGAACTTCTGGCAACTGTAAAATCCCGTGTGGAAACTGAACTGATCAATGTTGAAACAGCCTTATTTGAGACCGCAGAGAGTTATGCCCAGCAGCTGGAAGCTATTGAAGACGAATATCTCAGCGCCAGGGCATTGGATATCAGGGATGTTTCATCCCGATGCCTGAGGAATCTGCTGGGTTTATTGGATTCCCCCGCAGCAGATTTAAAATCCCCCTCCATTATCGTTTCCCTGGATTTAACCCCTTCTGATACTGTAATGCTGGATAAGGATTTAGTATTAGGGTTCTGCACCGCTGAAGGCGGTTCAACATCTCATACTGCGATCCTGGCCAGGGGGCTGGGTATCCCGGCAGTTGTGGGCGCAGGTCAAGAAGTAGAAAAAATCAATACAGGAGACGATCTTGTCATTGATGGAGATGCCGGAAAGATCATAATTGGTCCTGATGAAAAAGCGCTAAAAGGTTTCAACGAACGGAAAGTAAGATTCCTGAAAGTCCAAGCAGAAGCAGAAGCCATCAGCCATCAACCGGCCATTACAACTGATGGGCATCAGGTTGAAGTTGTAGCTAATATCGGCAGCGAAGAGGGGATTCAGCCTGCTCTGGAAGCAGGTGCCGAAGGAGTGGGTTTACTGCGCTCGGAATTTCTCTATTTGGAACGGACCAGTTTGCCAACCGAAGAAGAACAATATCAATCCTATAAAGCCATTGCAGACGCATTTGGCGACAAACCGGTCATCCTGAGAACCCTTGATGTTGGTGGAGACAAGAATATACCCTATATCGAAATGCCGCCTGAAGCCAATCCATTCCTTGGCGTGCGTGCCATCCGGTTGTGCCTGTCCCGACCAGATATTTTTAAACCCCAGCTCAGAGCTGCTTTGAGGGCAGGTTACGGCAACAATCTGAAGTTAATGTTTCCAATGATTGCCACAGTTGATGATGTAATGCAAACAAGGAAAGTCCTTGAAGAATGCCGGGAGGAATTGCACGCCGAAGGACAAAAAGTCGCAGACGAAATGGATATAGGCATCATGATTGAAATTCCCTCTGCGGCCATCATTGCCGATCAATTGGCGGAAGTGGTGGATTTCTTTTCTATCGGCACAAATGATCTCAGCCAATACACTATGGCTGCTGACCGCACTAACGCCCATGTGGCTCAGATTGCTTCGGGCTTCCAGCCGGCCGTTTTCCGCCTGATCAAGGGCGTCATTGATGCTGCCCACGCTAAAGGCAAATGGGTCGGACTCTGTGGAGAAATGGCCGGGGAATTGTTAGCCATACCGATCCTGCTCGGTTTGGGCCTGGATGAATTCAGCATGAATCCTCCGGCGATACCGTTTGCAAAAAAGCTGATCCGCTCGATCTCTATGGAAAAAGCCCGGACAGTTGCAGAAAAAGCCCTGAACTTGAAAGGCGATGCAGAAATCAGGCAATACATTCAGGAAGTGATCCCTGAAGTTCAGATGGGATAGCTGATTTATGAAAACTTATCCTGAATGTTTTGAGTGTCTTTTCCGGCAGGCTTCTACCGTTGTAAAAGAAACAGAACTTTCCCGTGAAGTCCAAATCCAGAGCCTCAAGAATGTCCTTCAAATTTTGAAGGACGCAGACCTCTCTCTTAGTCCATCAGAAATTGCCGGTGAAACAAACCGAGCTTTAAGGAAATCTCTTGGCATAGAAGATTTCTACAAGGAGGAGAAAACCGCTAATCATAAACTGGCATTAAGTTTCATCGATCAGCTCAGGGGATTGATTCACGAAAGACCTGATGCTTTGGAACAAGGATTAAAGATCAGCGCTGCTGGAAATGTGATTGATATTATCCACAGCAACGATTATGACCTCTGGCAGGAGGTTCAAGACACTGTTGAGGGTGAACTAATGGGAGGAGATTTAAAAGCCTTCCAACAAAGGATCAAAGAAGTTCCTCACATCTTATACCTGGCTGACAATGTGGGGGAGACGATCTTCGACAGGGTCTTTATTGAAACGTTGGATATCCCGGTAATTTATGCAGTCAAAAGCGGGCCAATATTAAATGATGCCACTCTGGAGGATGCCCTGGCTGCTGGAATAGATGAAGTTGCCGAAGTAATTGAAACTGGGTCTCAATCGCCGGGTACAATTCTCAGTCAGTGTTCTTCTGAATTCCAGGAATTATTTGAAAGATCAAACCTGGTTATATCTAAAGGCCAGGCGAATTACGAGACACTGGACGAAGAAGGGGAAAAGGTCTTTTTTCTGCTGCGGGTGAAATGCCCTGTTTTGGGCCGACAGCTGGAAGCTCCAATTGGCATCCTGGCCTTGAAACAAGGCAAACCGGTATCTTTGCACTGAATCCTAAAAACAATACAAAAAATTAAGAACACCCCTCACGTATTTTCAATTTTAGAGGTGTTTTTTGTCTTACCTCAGGGACTAAAGTCCTCAGAAGGGTCTTCGCTTTCACTCAGACCAAACGTCCCTTATCAGGGACGTAAACTTTCTCCTGATCCTATTGATCGACTATATCATTAGCGTCAATGAAGATTGACGCTCGGACATCCGGCTGTTTGTGCTGGATGTCCCCTCTGAGGATTTCAATCCATGTCTGGGATGGACTAAAGTCTGCCAGAAAGGGGTATCCATTCTTAATCTCATGGATCAATAAACTGGCGCCGAGGAATTAATAGGGGCAATTTGTTATATTACTCAAAAGAAGGTACTTATTTTTTTGTCCGGTTTGTTGGGCGCATACCTTCTTAACGGATTGGCTGATTATTTTCCCACCCATCATCTGTTATAAATTTAATACCTCACCCCTGTCAGGATAGTAGACATCCTTGATACCCAGCTCTTTGATCTTTTCCATCAAAGGTTCTGCTCCGCGGGCTTCGCCATGCACCAGGAAGACTTTTTGGAGAGTATTCCTGGTTGCCTTGACGTAATCCAGCAAACCATCCTGGCCGGCATGGGCAGAGAATCCGTTGATGGTCACTACTTCTGCCCGACGTTTATAGGGTTCACCAAATATCTTGATTTCCTTTTTCTTTTCTGCTAGGCGCCTGCCCAGGGTGTGGGGTGCCTGCCAGGAGACAATCACAATGGTATTTCTGGAATCTCCAATATGATTCTTGAGGTGATGAAGAATTCGACCGGTTTCAGCCATGCCTGAGGCGGAAATCACCACATAAGGCGGCTTGGTGAAATTGATTGCTTTGGATTCTTCTACAGACAAGGTGTACTTCAGCCTTTCGAAACCAAGGGCGGCATGGTGTTTGTCCTGGGCGATAAATTCCCTGGTCTCATCATCAAAACAATCCGGAAATTCTCGGAAGATCCCGGAAGCGCGAATGGCCAGGGGGCTATCTACAAAAACAGGGATTTCTGGAATATCTCCTTCTTCTATCATTTTGTGCAGGGTGTAAACTAATTCCTGGGTTCGACCCACAGCAAAAGCAGGAATAATTATCCGGCCATTCCTTTTTATGGTTTTCTTGACCACCTCCCGGAATTCGAGTATGGCGGAGTCCAGGTCCCGTTTTTTTGTATCACCATAAGTGGATTCCATGATCAGGAAATCCGCCTTAACAGGCAGCTCAGGATCGCGGATCAACTGCAACCCCGGCCTTCCGATATCGCCAGAAAACCACAGCCGGCGCGTTTTTCCAGATTCTTCAATGTCAAGAACCACGGCAGCTGATCCCAGTATATGGCCGGCATCAACCAGGTGGACTTTAACACCCGGCACGGGTTCAAATGATTCTCCATAGGAAACACATCTAAAGAGTGGGTCCACCCTGGATGCGTCCTCTTTGGTATATAAAGGTTCTATCAGAGGCTTGCCTTGTTTAAGGAGTTTTTTATTGAGATACTCCGCATCCTTCTCATGGATATATCCGGAGTCTTGCAGCATGATCTTGTCCAGGTGAGATGTGGCGTGGGTGGTATAGATCGGTCCATCAAAACCCTGTTTTACCAGGTTGGGAAGGTTACCGCTGTGATCGATATGGGCGTGGGAAAGAATGACGGCGTCGAGGTCTTGAGGATTAAACGGAAAAGAGCGGTTGCGGGTAAAACTTTCTTTTCTTCTTCCTTGAAACAGGCCGCAATCTAGCAGAATCTTGTGCCCGTTTACTTCCAGTAGATGCATGGAACCGGTTACTGTTCTGGCTGCTCCAAAAAATGAGATTTTCACAATCAGCTCCTGTCATTAGGCTTCTTTTATTATAGACAGTATTTCCTCCCCAAATCTTTCCAAACGCCAGGGAAGATCTGCTAAAACTTCAGCAAGGTCAGATGACGTATTCGGATTGGTAGAAATGAGGTTGTAAAGTACCTCCCGGGGAAGCACAACTGCAGAGTTCACATCTAGTTTTCGGGCTGTCTGTTTCCTCCATTCCCGCAGAGCCTTTTCCCTGGCAAGATAAGAATCATCAATATGTTCTCTCTGGGGTGGGTACTCTGGAGGAGCTATTAATCCATCCTGGATTGCCCGAACAAGTCCCTCAGCGTGGCGGTGAAGGGATTTTTTATCCACCAGGTCCAGCGAGAGGAGCTGGGGAACTGAGGTTGGACTGAGTTCAGCCAGGCGCAGCAAGCTTTGAGCGCCGAGCACCTTAAATACGGGCAGATCGATTTTTCTGGCTGCCCCATCACGGTAATTACAAAGCTTCAGAAGTACGGCAGCTTTTTGAGGAGAAAGTTTTTTCGCTCCCCGGATGCGCCAGAAAACGGCTAGCTTTCCCTCGGGGTCATGTCTGTGGACCAGGCAAGCCCGTTTAAAATCTTCTTCAGCCATGGGAGCAAGTCCCCTGGTGTTGAGTTCTTCCCAGAGCATATCCCGAATTTGAAACAAATAATGGGTATCAACCTGGGCATATTTGAGCATATCGTCTTGGAGAGGCCGTTTGCCCCAATTTGCCCGCTGATATTTTTTATTGACCTTTATTCCAACATATTCCTCAAGCAAGGCATCCAGGCCTAACTTCTTTTTTCCCAGGATCTGAGCAGCCAGCATGGTATCGAATAGATTAAAGAACTTAAAACCAAAATCATCATTCATTATCAAGATATCGTACTCGGATGCATGAAAGATCTTCTCAATGGTTGGATCCTGGAAGATTTTACCCAGAGCTGAAAAATCTTTCAACGCCAGGGTATCAATAATGTAATCGGCCCCTTTAGTGGATATTTGGATCAGGCATACCTGTTCCTGATAGGCAAATAGGCTGTTGGCTTCGGTATCAATAGCAAGACACTTTTCCGAGCCCAGGTGTGCAGCGGCAGCATCAAAACCACTCTGGGAGTTGATCAATTGGGGTGGATCGAGCTGAAAGGAGTTGGTCGCCATAGAGCTATATTATAGCAGTGAAGATGAGAGCGAGATGGGGAGCAATTGAGACCATGAGCCTTTGAGAATATATTGGATTTACATCTGGATTTTCAATCAGACATTATCTTTTCAAAGACGAGCGCGTTATCTCCGCCCTTATAGTAGGATTTCCAAATATCCACTTGCTGATAGCCGTGTTTACGATAAAGCTCTATGGCAGATTGATTGGACTGGCGAACATTTAAGCGAATAACCGGCAGATTAATTTTACCTTCACAGACATTCAATAATTTTGAGCCAATGCCTGTTTTCCTGTACTCAGGATACACTGCCAGAGTGGCAATCCAGGCAACTTGTTGGGAGCGCCGTAAATCCACCGCGACAAAGCCCACCATTTTAACTTCCTCGACGGCTTTCAGGCGAATGATTTGAGGGAAGGTCAGTACACCCATAACGTCCAATAATGGCCAGGCATCGAGCTGAAAACAAGCTTTTTCCAGCTGGTGCAAATCCATTAAATCGCGCCAGGTAGCGGGAACGATCTTAATGCCGCTACCTGGAAGCGTGTAATGGTCATTCATGGGGGGTCCTGGCCTGGAATTGAATGGTAAATCCTAGAGAGCTTTTTCGTAGAATCGATAAGTTTTGTACACTTCTCCGCCCATGGCAATTATGGGTCGATTCATTTTCTCGTTATTGTCCAGGATCCAGCTCATCTCTGCTGTTTTCATGCCTTTCTTTCTCATTGCCGTGGCAGATTTATAATACATCAGAGCATCTATGCCCAGTTTCCGGTACTCTGGTATGACCCCCAGCACCAGTACCCGGCCCCAGGTGATTTTCTTGGCAACTTTCCAATGCCAGACCAACTTGATCATCGTCCACCATTCCGGGGTGGATGGTTTGGGATGTGCGGCATGCAGAGCCTGGTTCACATCGGGCAGAGTGATGCTGAAGCCAACGGTTTTTCCATCCTTCTCGGCAATATAAACCAGGTCGGGGTCTATCACAGCTTTTAATTCATCACCCATCTGTCTAAATTCAGCATCCGTCATGGGCACGAAGCCCCAGTTCTTAGCCCAGGCACTGTTATAGAGCAGTTTTACCTTGGCCACTTCTTCATCATACTTTTTCATATTGATATTACGGATGGTGATTTCCTTGCGGTCCATGATCCGGGAAGTGAGTTTATCCAATCGGTCACCGATATTTTCCATGAAATCTTTCACTTTCAACTCATAAGCCCACAGGTCCCGGGCATATTTAAATCCTGCCTTTTCGACAAAGTCAACATAATAGGACGGATTGTAGGTCATCAAGATTCTAGGAAGGTCATCAAATCCATCCACAAGCAAGCCGCATTCGTCGTTGGTTGATAATTGGGCTGGACCTCTCAAGGCAGAGTGTCCGCGATCTTTAGCCCAGTTTTCAGCCGTTTTTAGCAGGGCTTCGGCTGCTTCATAATCATGCAGCACCTCAAAAAAGCCAAAGAAGGCTATATTTTCATTCTGATATTCATTGTGGCGGTGATTGGTAAAAGCCGCGATGGTGCCAACAATTTCCTCGCCCCTCAGCGCAGTATAAAACTGGGCTTCGATGTGCTCAAACGAGGCATTTTTTTCTGGATCGGTTATATGCAGGCGTTCAGAAAAGAGAGGAGGGACCCAGTAGGGGTCATTTTCATAAACTTTCCAGGGAAATCTCAGAAAAGCTTTCCTTTCTTCAAGGTTTTCTACAGGCTTGATCACGAGAGGATTCATGAGATTTTCCTTCTTTAAGCGATTCGCTCAATTACGAAATGAGAATAAGTCACTGAAACATTCTGATTATACATGATAGAACCCCTATGGTATGATTTTAGGGTGATTACTCAGCCACTACTTGGAGGGTTCTTAACCCCTTATTCCATGATCTTTTCCCTCTGCGCGGCAGGTGGTTTAGTCCTATCGATCTGGCTTTCCAAAGAGGATAAATTTCTTCTATTGGATGCCGGTTTGGGAGCTTTATTTCTAAGCCTGATCGGCGCCAGGATAGGTTTTGTGCTCCGAAATCTACCCTACTTTAAAATTAACCCGGTTGAGATACCCCAGTTATGGTTGGGAGGGTTAAGCTGGCCAGGAGCTTTGATAGGTTTCACGCTGGCATTGGTGTCTATTCATTTAATATGGAAAGAACCGCTGGGAGAAATGGTTGACAGCTTTCTGCCCCTTCTGGGCCTGGTGGTTTTGGCAGCCTGGTTAACAGGATGGGGGTCCGGGGTGGGTTATGGATACCAGGTGGATGCCTGGTACGGTATACCTGTCCGTGACATACTGGGCCTGGTTTCAAAACGATGGCCCCTGCCGATCCTGGGGGCATCATTCAGCGGGGCCTGGATAACCGGGACAATTCTATTTCCACTGAAAAAGGTCCGTAAACCAGGATTTCGAGCTGTTTTAGCCATAGCAGGGCTAACTGGAATTAATTTAGCCCTCTCCTTTTTCAAAGCGGACCCAGCACCTCAATTCTTGAACCTGCGCTGGGAAAGCTGGTTCTCAATAATCTTTCTTGTTTGCGCTTTGGTATTCATGTTTACACAAAGGAAAAAAGGGAATTAATGGAATATTTAACAATTGATGGAAGCAAAGCTATCGCTTCCTTGACCCAGTTTATCCGGCAAACTGTAATAGATGCCGGTTATACAAAAGTTGTGCTGGGGGTATCAGGAGGAATTGATTCCTCTTTGAGTGCTTATTTAGCGGCTCGGGCTTTGGGTCCGGAGAATGTGCTTGCCCTGCGGCTGCCCTATAAAACCTCATCAGCAGAATCGCTGGAACACGCCCAGCTGGTTATAGATGACCTTGGAGTCCTGTCAAAGACGATAGATATCACACTGGCAGTGGACTCCATTCTGGATAACTACCCGGATGCTTCGCCAGTCAGGAAAGGCAACGTGATGGCCAGGGTCCGGATGATCAATATTTATGATCAATCAGCGTCGTTGCCTGGATTGGTGGTTGGAACCGGCAATAAAACAGAGTCCCTGTTGGGATACAGCACCCTGCATGGTGACGGGGCATTTGACTTTAACCCCCTGGCTGATCTGTACAAAGCCCAGGTGAGACAGTTGGCCCGGGAATTAGGTGTGCCCAAAGTGATCATCAGCAAAACTCCTTCGG